>JBMZCX010000025.1:0-34736 GCA_049613795.1 Thalassotalea sp.
ATTATGAGTCGGATGCTCTAACCAACTGAGCTAAGGGCCCATTTTCACAAAACGTTGATAAGCGTTTTTTAAGTTTGTCACTCGTATTAAATGAAAAAATTTCAATTAATAAAAAACGTTTTATCTAAGTATATTGTTAAAACGGCGTGCAGTATAAGCATTTTTTATTTTGTTGTCACGCTTAGAAATTTAAAAAGTGAAGAAAATAAAGCTGATAGCTCAAATGTTAAACAATCACTAGGGGGAATACTTCCCTAGTGATTGTTTTTGTTTTTATACTCTATTTTTTTGACGGAAAGCTAAGAGTAAAAATAATGAAAAAATAGCGTAGCCGAAGCTACCTCCACCGCCATCATTATTACTTTTCGGTGGAGTAACAACAATTACTTCTGGCGGTGCAACAACAGTAACAGTTACTGAAGATGTACTTGTCGCACCTCTAAAGTCTGTTGCCGTAAAATCAAACGTTAAAGTTTCTGCAGCACTTGGTGCCGTAAAGGTCGTCGTTAAGTCACTAGCATTACTTAAGACAACGCTTCCCCCTGATGTTTGCGTCCATAAATATGTCATCTCATCATTTTCAGCATCAGATGCTTGTGCTGTTAGGGTGACACTTTGTCGAGTATTGACTTCAAAGTTTTCATTAATGGTAACTGTTGGGGCTGTGTTGTTATCATCATCAGCAATGGTTACGACAATACTGTTGTTCGTGCCTATTTTGCTATTATCCACACTGGATAAGGTAATATTAAATGTTTCGTTAGCCTCTGGTTCATTGTCGTTAATAATTGTAAATGTAAGCGGTATTGGATCACTTTCACCATTGGTCCACGCTATACTGCCAGAACTATCTTCAATGTCTGTGCCTATTTGAGCTTCATTAGCAACAATGTGGTAATTGAACGACACATCGCCAGCTGTGCTGCCTAAGCGATTAACATTTACAGTAAAGGTATTTTGGCTTTCACTTACAAGTAAACTGTTCGTTTCAAAATTAGCTAAACCTCGGTCAATAACCCCTGCAATATTCACTTTTATATAATGATGATTACCTAATGTTAGATTGTTTTCAGGGTTATATAGTCGAATAAAAAAGGTTTCAGGGGCTTCTTCGTTAGTTAAGTCAGGATTGATTAATAAATTAATGTTTTTAGGTGTATTGTCATTTGCTGCCCAAATTAATTCACCATCATTTAAAACATAGTCAACATCTTGAGTCGCACTACCAGAAAGTACTTGGTAATGAACTTTTGCAACCTGAGGTGCATTGCTAGAATTAACCCGTTGGACAGGAACTGTGAGTGAAGTGCCTTGTTCTACATTAATTTCACTTTCAGTAAAAGAGATGACATCATCTGATGATGCTTTCGTATTGTCTTTTAAAATATACAAACCACTGTCAATATCACTCACAATAATATTGCCTGAAGGTAAATAAGGATAAACGCCCCATGCACCATTAAAGTTTGCATCATCGCTAGTGGGGAAGGTATCAAAAAAACCGACTTGCTTAGGATTAGCAGGATCTGAAATATCTAATACGGTGAGCCCGCGAGTATAATTAGACATGTAATAACGATTACCCCGTACAAACCCATTATGGTCTATTGCTCTTGTTGGTCCGGTCCATTGGCCTACCTGCACGGGTGCTTTTAAGTTTTCAATGGAAAAAATTCTTACTGTTGTGTTTAAGTTAGCACGTTGCTCGTCAAATTCATCGTGTAGTAATATGAATTGTTGGTTTTCTGTTCCCCAGCCTGAGTGTACATATTTGCTGCTACGGTTAACATCAAAGTATTCAACACTACTTAATTGTTCGGCATTTTCAGAATCAGTGATATTCCATAGTTTCATTTCTGTTTCATTAAAGTCGATAAAAACAGTACAAGCGGAATCTGTTTCTTGGCAGTCGTTAATAGCACGTTCATCTTTGATGGTAAGTGAAGCGCCGTCGTGCGTATAGCCATTGCCAAAGAAGCTCCCCGTTCCGGCAGGTAATACCTCAGGGTTTTCTAATGAATAGCTTTGAAATGCACCGCCCATATTATTCGCTCCAACTAATTGTAGGCTGGCTTTCTGGTTAGGTAATGCAATATTAAGGGTATGATCTACATTAGAAATATAAACATTATGTGCTGTAGCAACTACAGTACTTTTGTCTACAGTAGCAACTGAGTGAGGTAAGTTGTTTAAGTCGATAATAGTGACATAATCAGGAAGGCCTGAGCGAGGTCCTTCACTAGTTGCATAAGCATAAGCTTTCCATAAATTAGTAGAGGCATCAAAGTATTGATAAACTTTAACATCTCGCCAGCTTGTGCTTCCTCCAGGAACAGTACCAACTTCTGTTGGCGCTGTAGGGTCTGTAACGTTGAATATGGCAATGCCGTTTTGTACACCCATAATGGCATACTCATTCCCAGAATTTAAATCAACATGGCCCCAAATGTCATTGCCTGCACTTGGTCTTGAAGAAAAACTTTGTAAAGGAATATGCGCGAGTAAATCGATATTGTCACAGCTAAAAGCATCAGCTTTACCGTTCACACAATCTGTAGATTGTTGTTGTTGGCTTAATTTTTGGTAGTCAGCTAACTTTGTTTTTAATTTTTTATTTGTGCTTAGTGACTTACCGTCAGCAAGTACATTAAAACCTTGATTTCTTAGCTGCTCAGTCATTTCCATCGGTATATTGGTGAGCTTAGTTATATTACTGTTAGGGCTTTGCGCTTGGTAATGATCGAAACGGTTATAACCGCCTAATACGGGGACTAGAGCACTTTTTAAGTAAAATAACTCATCGCTTGATGATATTTCATAATGGCCTGAAGCAACGAGTACACGGTCACCTTTATTTGCTTGTCCCACAGCATAGCCAATGGTTTTACAAGGACGCAATACGTTATCGCATTGGCCACTATCTTTACCGTTGTTGGCGACAAACCTTGCTTTGTCGTGCTCGGAATGAGCACTACTTACGTTTGAGTACATCAGCAGCGTGATTGACGCTAGTGTGATAGAAATTTTATTCATGGAAGTCCTTTAGGCCATTTTATACGCGATTAAATTATTTATATAAGATAGCAGCGATTGTTTCTCTTTTGAATAAAGTAAAGCAATGTTATATTTATGTAAACGTAAATATTATATTGCAGTATTATCTCTTGGTTAAATTAAGCTTTCACAATAATAAATATAAATTTTGTCTACTTGTTAGCTTGTTATGCTTATTAAGCGCTTGTCAAAAAAGTAGTGAGCCTAACTTTTTAACGGTAGAACCCTCTTTTTTAGGTCATCATATCAACTGTGAGCAAACAATTAATATTAATACACAAGGTTGGCATGTTAGGCAGCTACAATTTTATCTAGCGAATATTGAAGGCCAAAGCAAGCAAGGGCTTTGGCAAAAATTACCAATGAAAGTGACTCCATTTCAGTCAAGTAATGTTGCTCTAATCGGTAGTAATTGCCAACAAGCAAATACTGAACATAACTGGCAGGTTAAATTTCAAGAGTCGTTTAATGCAGCCAATTATAATCGAATACGATTTACACTTGGCGTGCCGTTTGAATTCAACCATATTAATCCGCTACAGCAACAAAGCCCATTAAACTTACCCAGTATGTTTTGGGTATGGCGTTCAGGTCATAAATTTTTAAGGTTAGAGCTTTTATCTGAAAATAGAGAGTCTTGGATGTTTCATTTAGGCTCTACAGGGTGCCAATCAATGAGCCCAGTTAGAGCACCAATTACCCCATGCACTAACCCTAATCAAGCGCGCGTTGAGTTGCCCATGCCAGCAGATAGCAAACTGCGCTTTAACTTGTCTGCATTATTGAAAAACCTTCAACTATCAGACAATACCAGTTGTCAATCATCACCAAATAATAATAATTGTCGGCCTTTATTTGAACGCTTTGGGCTGCTAAAGAACAATCAGATGGAACAAGTGGTATTTGAGGTTAATAACCGTGCGCTGTAAATTAACGCTATTTTTATTTACTGTATTAACCTTAATTATTAGTGGATGTGATAAAACACCTAAAAAGCCTTATCAATGGCCTATTACAGAGGGATTTCCTAAGCCCCATGTTCCTGAGAACAATCCGATGAGTGATGATAAGGTGGCGCTTGGTCGAGTTATATTTTACGATAAAAATTTATCGTTTAATCAGCAACAGTCCTGTGCATCATGCCACCATCAAGCATTTGCCTTTGGTGAAAATGTTGCCCAATCAGTGGGCACTACTGGGCAGCAGCATCGTCGTAATGCACCAGCATTAGTGAATATTGCTTATAACAAAACACTCACTTGGGCACACGACGGTATAACAGAGCTAGAACAGCAAATATTGTTGCCAATGTTTGGTGAGGAGCCTATTGAACTTGGTATTACAGGGCATGAAAAAGAAGTGCTTGCTCGTTTTACGACGGAAAATTATCAAATGCTTTTTGAGCAGGCATTTCCTGATCAAGATATTAGCTATTCATTAATTGTAAAAGCACTGGCCAGCTTTGTTCGTAGCTTAATTTCGCTTAATTCTCCTTTTGATCGTTATGCTTATTTGAATGATGATAGTGCCATTTCGGCATCGGCATTACGGGGGATGAATTTATTTTTTTCTGAGAAATTAGAATGCCATCACTGCCATGGCGGTTTCAATTTTACGCAATCAACCTCACATGAAAAACAACTATTAGATCGACGCCCATTTCATAATACAGGGTTGTATAATATTGAATATGGCAATGGACAATCAGGTTATCCTAAAGAAGACAGTGGCTTAAATGAAATTAGCCTAAACAAAAAAGACAATGGTCGGTTTAGAGCGCCTACGTTAAGAAATATCGCCTTATCAGCGCCTTATATGCATGACGGCAGTATTGATACTT
Source organism: Thalassotalea sp. (assembly GCA_049613795.1). GTDB lineage: Bacteria > Pseudomonadota > Gammaproteobacteria > Enterobacterales > Alteromonadaceae > Thalassotalea_B. The sequence continues at coordinate 4,895 of JBMZCX010000025.1, forward strand.
TAGCTCAAGTACTTGACTTTTATGCGGCAGGTGGACGAAACATTGCCTCTGGTCAGCATCAAGGTGATGGCCGCATTAATCCCCTTAAAAGTCCATTCATCAAAGGTTTTAAAATGAGTGATGAAGACAGAAGTGACTTAATTGCATTTTTGCAAACATTAACTGATAAAAGCTTTATTAAAGATAAAAGTCTAGCTGCACCTGCTATTAAGAAGTAACTCAACGTAAAAAGTAGGGGTTAAAACGTAAATTTTGATGTATGAATGTAAAACTTTTCTCATTTAATAAGGTTTTTTTTACTAATAGGTAAGGTGCTTTTAACTATTTTTCATCAGTTTAGTTCTTAATCCCCCAATAAAAACACGACACGTACACTTACATCTAACGCTAGTTTATTAGCAACTTATTTTTTATTTTGTACCACTATATAAAGGTAATACCCGTGGGTATACGCCAACATATACAGGAGAGTACCATGAACATTAATCGAAAAGTTGCAGTAATTTTAGCCTTAAGTAGTTCATTAGCATTTTCAAGCCAAGCAGTAGAATTGAAAGCGGCAGATAACAGTACATACACCCAATTATGTATGACCGCAGCATCAGGTAACCGAGCCGCATTATATAATGCGATAAAAAATACTGGGCATAGTAAAAAGTTTATCACCAAAAGTGTACAATGTAATTCAGCGGATATGGTTGCCTTTGTGCAGCAGTACGGTCGTAATGTTGACAAAATTGTTGATGCATTACAGCGCAGTGGTACCAGTGTAACTATTCAAGATCTAGCGATGCTAAGTCGTAAGTATCGCTAATATTTATAAAAGCATTGATACAAGATCAAAAAAGCTCCTTTACGGAGCTTTTTGCTTTTAGCGTTAAATAAATAGTCAGTAACTAACTATTACTCACCATCTAAGAAACTTTTAAGTTGCTCTGAACGAGAAGGGTGGCGAAGCTTACGTAATGCTTTTGCTTCAATTTGACGAATACGCTCACGCGTTACATCAAATTGCTTACCTACTTCTTCAAGCGTGTGATCGGTATTCATGTCAATACCAAAACGCATACGTAACACTTTAGCTTCACGGGCTGTTAACCCTGCTAATACTTCATGTGTTGCATGTTTCAAGTTCTCAGCTGTTGCTGAATCAACAGGTAATTCACCGCTACCATCTTCAATAAAGTCACCTAAGTGCGAGTCTTCATCGTCACCAATAGGCGTTTCCATTGAAATTGGCTCTTTTGCTATTTTCAATACCTTACGAATTTTATCTTCAGGCATGATCATGCGTTCAGCTAATTCTTCTGGTGTTGGCTCACGCCCCATTTCTTGTAACATTTGGCGTGAAATACGATTAAGTTTATTAATCGTTTCTATCATATGCACTGGAATACGAATAGTACGTGCTTGGTCGGCAATTGAACGAGTAATTGCTTGACGGATCCACCAAGTTGCATAAGTTGAAAACTTATAGCCACGGCGATATTCAAACTTATCAACCGCTTTCATTAAACCAATGTTACCTTCTTGAATTAAATCCAAGAACTGTAAACCACGGTTAGTGTATTTTTTCGCAATTGAAATAACTAAACGTAAGTTAGCTTCAACCATTTCTTTTTTCGCGCGGCGAGCTTTTGCTTCACCGATAGACATGCGACGGTTAATGTCTTTAATGCCATGTACGTTTAAGAAGGTTTCTTCTTCAAGTTGATTTAGCTTGTATATGCAACGCTCTACGTCTAATTCAATATCTGCTAATCTTGAAGAATATGATTCGCCAGCTTCTTTTTGCGCTTCAAACCAGTTTTTAGACGTTTCGTTTCCAGGGAATATTTTAATGAAAGTTGTTTTTGGCATACCTGCACCAACAACACAGTGTTTCATTATTAAACGTTCTTGAACACGTAAACGATCCATTACTGAACGCATATTCTTAACTAGTTTATCAAAAAGCTTAGGTACTAATCTAAACTCTTTAAATACTTCAGCTAAAGCGTCTATTGCTGTTTGTGCGTCAGCATGGCCGCGGCCTTTACTTGCTATTACAGTGTTAGCATGTTCATAGGCTTCACGTAATAATGTGAATTTTTCACGCGCTAATTCAGGATCTGGACCTGTATCAACTTCTTCTTCGTCTTCATCATCACTATCGCCATCTTCATCATCAAGTTCTTCTTGTGATAATTCAGAGCCGATATGTGTTGCAGCAATTGGAATCTCTTCTTCTTCAGCATCAGGGTCTAAAAAGCCAACGATAATATCGCTTAAACGACCTTCTTCTGCTTCAAAGTTGTCCCATTGCTCTAATAAATAATTAATGGCAGGTGGGTACTCTGATACCGAGCGTTGTACTTCTTTGATCCCTTCTTCGATACGCTTAGCAATCACTATTTCGCCCTTACGGGTTAATAGTTCAACAGTTCCCATTTCACGCATATACATACGAACAGGATCTGTAGTACGGCCGATTTCGCTTTCAACCGTTGCAAGTGCTTGTGCGGCTGCTTCTGCAGCATCTTCGTCGGTATTCGCTTCACTCATCATTAACGTATCGCTATCAGGTGCGTTTTCAAACACCTGTATACCCATGTCGTTAATCATGCGAATGATATCTTCAACCTGATCAGAATCAATTATGTCCTGCGGGAGATGATCATTAACCTCGGCAAACGTTAAGTAACCTTGCTCTTTACCTTTGGTAATAAGCTCTTTAAGTCTAGATTGTGGGGCTTGATCCATTGACGATTGTCCACCTTTTATGGCTATCAAATTACGAACAGTAAAGCTGGAAATTGTAGCAAAATGCTTGTTAAATTGCCAGCGGTTAAATTATAGCAGTTGAGCGAGTATTCTCATTAAAATAATGCAATTAAGCATTTAATAATGCTTGTAACTCTTGCTTTTCGTGTCTATTCATATCACCTGTTCGAGCTTTCTGTAATAATAGTTCTGTTCTTTTTTCAACAAAACTATCCAATATTTTTTCAATGCTGTCTAAAAAGACGCCTTCTGCAGCTTCTGCAACAACATGATGCTGCCAACACATTAATTTAGCGAGCTGCTTACCTTCTTCAGTTGCTCTAAAGTGTTCAATTAACTGGGCACTATTAATGTTTTCGTATTGCAAACAAATAGTAATTAACTGATTAAGCAAAGGGATGCCAGGTATATCTAGCTGTTCCAATACTGAAGGTTCAGGTAATGATTTTACTATATGGGGATGCTCCAGTACTAATGCAATAGCTAATCGAACCGGTGTTACTTTTTGTTGTTTATTCTTAGCTTTATGCGCTGAATTATTTGTAAACGATTTGGTTAGTTTTGCCAGCTGTTGCTCATTACTATGGCCGAAATGATTCGCCAATTGCGTTAATATTGTATCTTTTAAAGTGCTTGCTGGCATTTTTGTTAAATAAGGTTGAAATGATTCAATTAAGGCCGCTTTGCCTTCAGCCGTTTGCATATCTACTTGAGCTAATAAGTGATCAAAAATAAATTGTGATAATGGTGTTGCTTGGTCAAGTATTGTCTCAAAAGCTTGTTGGCCTTGCTTTCTTATTAAAGAATCAGGGTCTTCCCCGTCAGGTACAAAAACAAACTTTAATGAATAACCATCTTGAATTAACGGTAGTGCATTGTCCATTGCTCGCCATGCGGCATCGCGACCAGCGCGATCACCGTCGTAACAACAAATTACTTCTTTTACGGTACGGAATAGCGTTTGTAATTGCTCGGGAGTCGTTGCTGTGCCTAGTGAAGCTACCGCATAATCTACGCCATGTTGTGCTAAGGCAACAACATCCATATAGCCTTCAACAACCACTAAGCGTTGTAAGTTTTTATTTGCCTGCTTTGCTTCGTAAAGTCCGTAAAGCTCTTGGCCTTTATGATATATTCGTGTTTCAGGTGAATTTAAATATTTGGGAGTGCCGTCACTGAGTACACGCCCGCCAAAACCGATAACACGACCACGTTTGTCGCTAATAGGAAACATGATGCGCCCGCGAAAGCGATCATAAGGTCTATTTTTATCCCCTTGAATTGCCATGCCAAGATCTATCAGTTGTTGGTTTACATTGGCGTTACCACCAAATTGGTTCATCATGCCATCCCAGTTGTCGCTGATATAACCAATGCCAAAACGTTTCGCAATTTCGCCGCTTAGTCCACGGCCTTTTAAATACTCAATTGCGACACTTTTATCGCTAGCAATTTTTAGTTGTTGCTGAAAAAAACGGCTAATATTAGCCATTAATTCATAGTCGTCTTGTTTTTGTAAGTATGCTTGCTGTTGTTGTTTTAGCTGTGCGGGTGTTTGATTTTGCTGCTCTCTTGGTACTTCCATACTATAATGAGAAGCGAGTTCCTCTACTGCATCTGGAAATTCTAATCGATCAAACTCCATGAGAAAGGAGATGGCGTTGCCGTGTTCACCACAACCAAAACAGTGATAAAATTGTTTGTCTTGGCTAACGGTAAATGAGGGTGATTTTTCAGTATGAAACGGGCAGCAAGCTTGATAGTTTTTTCCTGCCTTTTTTAACGGCACTCGTGCATCAATTAACTCAACAATGTCTGCTCGTGCAAGTAAATCATCAATAAATTGTCGAGGGATCATACCTGCCATTACTTAAAAAACCTCTGAAATTTTATTGAGAATAATTACGGAAACGTAGTTTACACCTGAGTCGATTCTGAGCACAATCACTAATTATCAATGTTGCGTTAAGATCTTGATGGGTAACTATAAGTTATTAAAAAGCCGTGCATTCAAAGAATACACGGCTTTTTTCATTAATATATTTAGTTAGCTATTTAAAGTAGCTCTAACTTGTCCGCTTACTGCGCCTAAGTCAGCTTTTCCCTGCATTGCAGGTTTTAAAATTGCCATTACTTTACCCATGTCTGCCATTGAATTGGCACCTGAGCTAGCAATTGCATCACTAATTAATTGATTAATTTCTTCTGAAGAAAGTGGTTGCGGTAAGAATGTTTCTAACGCAACGACTTCTGCTTGTTCATTTTCAGCCATATCGTCACGGCCACCTTCAGTAAACATTTTTATCGACTCTTTACGCTGTTTAACCATTTTGGTCAAAATAGCAATAATATTGTCGTCTGTTGCTTCGGTATTGTGGTCAATTTCGGCTTGTTTAACAGCAGATAATGCCATGCGGATAACGCCAAGACGTAATTTGTCTTTAGCTCGCATGGCATTTTTCATTTCGTTTTTGAGTTGTTCAAGTAATGTCACTTGTTGCTCTCAAATTGATAGTTCTAAACTAAGGTTGGCTTAGTACATGCGAATGCGACGAGCATTCTCACGAGAAACTTTTTTAGCTGCGCGCTTAACTGCGGCTGCTTTTTTACGCTTACGTTCCCAAGTTGGCTTTTCGTAAGACTCGCGACGGCGAACTTCTGAAAGGATACCTGCTTTTTCACATGAACGTTTGAAACGACGTAATGCAACGTCAAATGGTTCGTTTTCTCTAACTTTAATTACTGGCATGTTGCCTCTTACCTTAGTTTATATCTATATAAATCGGTGATTGTTTCGGTCTAGTTGACCTAACGTACACCCGCTCTATCAAAAATGGGTGCCGTATTCTAATGCTAACCATGTAGCGATGTAAAGTTTTAAATGAAAAAGGGCGTTGTTTCGTTGGTATATTGGTTCAATGCTAGGTAAAATTGTATTCATTATAATTAAACAGTCATTGTTAAAAGTAAAAGCCATATGCGAATTTTAGGAATAGAAACGTCTTGTGATGAAACAGGTATCGCCATTTATGATGAAACACAGGGGATTTTAGCGCACCGATTATATAGCCAAATCGCTGTACATGCCGATTATGGTGGCGTTGTACCAGAATTAGCCTCGCGCGATCATGTTCGTAAAACAATTCCATTAATTAAAGAAGTATTAGCTGATGCAGGGTTAACTCATAAGGACCTTGATGGCGTTGCCTATACTGCAGGCCCAGGATTAGTGGGGGCATTATTGGTTGGCTGTTCAATTGGTCGTAGCCTTGCTTATGGTTGGAATTTACCAGCGGTGCCTGTGCATCACATGGAAGGGCATTTACTTGCGCCGATGTTGGAAGAAGACGTCCCTGAATTTCCTTTTGTTGCGCTATTAGTGTCGGGCGGTCATACGATGTTAGTTAGGGTAGACGGTATTGGGCAATATGAACTATTGGGTGAATCTGTTGATGATGCCGCAGGTGAAGCCTTTGATAAAACCGCTAAATTGTTAGGGCTTGATTACCCGGGCGGCCCTGCGTTAGCTAAAATGGCGGAAAAGGGAACGAAAGGGCGATTTAAACTACCACGCCCTATGACTGACAGACCAGGGTTAGATTTTAGCTTTAGTGGATTGAAAACCGCAGCTGCTACCACCATTCGTAAAGAAGAAATGGATGAACAAACCCATGCAGATGTTGCTTATGCGTTTCAAGAAGCGGTTGTTGATACCTTAGCAATAAAATGTAAACGCGCATTAAAGCAATGTGAACTGAAACGTTTGGTTATTGCTGGTGGTGTAAGTGCCAATACAGAACTGCGAGAGAAGTTGGCGACAATTACCGCTAAATTAGGAGGGCAAGTTTATTACCCTCGACCTGAATTTTGCACAGATAACGGTGCGATGATTGCCTATGCGGGAATGCAGCGTTTGAAGTCGGGCGTATTTGCTGATTTATCATTTAAAGCAACGCCACGTTGGCCGTTAGATACTTTGCCAGCAATTTAAACGGTTTATCCTTTAATATTTCTTTGATATTTTTGGCTCTGTGCCTTTGAGCAAACGCAATAGGTTTGCTCTATGCCTTACTACTATTAATATTGACAGCATTATAACCGGGTAAGTATAAAGTGGTTTTAATAACCACGTATAAAATGGCGCTAAGCTTACGGTAATAATGGCGGCTAAACTTGAATAGCGAGTTGTTTTAGCGACAAAATACCAAGTAAATACCAGCAAACCCGCTAAATCTAATCCTATGGGTAATAACACGCCAAATGCTGTGGCAACGGCTTTTCCGCCTTTAAAATCAAAAAACAGAGGGTACATGTGGCCTAAGCAGGCAGCTAGTGCTATTGCACCAAGGTGTAAAGGCTCAAGACCAAAGAAATAAGCTCCCCAAACAGGAATGGTGCCTTTTAATATATCAAATACTAATACGGTTGCGGCGGTGCGTTTATTACTAATGCGTAAAACGTTGGTTGCACCAGGATTATTTGAACCTTGGGTGCGGGGATCGGGTAATTTGAGAATACGACAAATAACAATGGCGCTAGAAATAGAGCCTAGTAAATATGCAAGGCACATTAATGCAAGCGTTAACAGCCACATGAGTAGTTTCTATCCATGAAAATAAGTACCATTGTTTATAATCAAGTTCCTAGCCAATAGACAATAAAAATCTGAAGTATCCCTATTCTATCTCTTACTTTGCTAGTTTTTCTACTCCTTGGCAGGTAAACTCGCTTTTATTTTTAAATTTTCGTTAATTATTTGCCTATTTGATGGTGAATAATACGGTTAAGCTGTTATTAAAGTGAGACTTTTCATGGACAAAGTGTTTATTCAAGGGCTTAGTATTCAAACGACTATTGGTTTTTATCCTTGGGAAAAAGAAATTAAGCAAACTTTAGTTATCGACCTTACAATGGGGTGGAACACTAAGCGTGCCGCTGAAAATGACGAACTAGCAAAAACATTAGATTATGCACAAATATCAGAAAAAGTGGCTGAATTTGCTAATAATAACCCTGTTGATTTGATTGAAACTTTAGCCGAAAGGCTGGCGAACTATTTAATGGAAAGCTATCACATACCGTGGCTAAAATTAAAGGTAGGAAAACCGGGTGCTGTACATAATGCAATTACTGTTGGTGTTGAAATTGAACGAGGCCATCAACAGTAATGACCGACATTTATATTTCTCTCGGCAGTAATGTAAATCGCTTAGACAATGTTAAAGCGGGCTTAATTGCATTAACTGCGGAATTTGGTAGCTTAACGTTATCATCTTTATTTGCCAGTCAAGCGGTTGGTTTTGAGGGTGCTGAATTTTATAATATGGTCATAAAAGCCAACACTGAATTGTCGGTTTCTCAAGTTGCTGAAAAGCTTCGCGCTATAGAATTTACTTACGGTAGAGAAGTCGATGCGAAAAAATTCAGCCCGCGAACACTTGATTTAGATTTATTATTATTTGATCAATTAATAATAGAAACCCCCGTACAATTACCACGTGCTGAAATAACAGAAAATGCATTTGTTTTATGGCCATTAGCTGAAATTGCGCCATTGTTAATGCACCCAATTAAACAAAAAAATTACCAGCAGCTTTGGCAGCAATATAATAAAAAGCAACAACTTGAAATTGTGCCTTTTACTTGGCCAGAATGATAATATTTATACTTACTATGGATTGTTAAATGACTACTTTAGAAATATTTTTTCTCGCATTAATTCAAGGATTGACTGAGTTCCTTCCTATTTCGAGCTCTGCTCACTTAATATTGCCGTCTGCCATTTTAGGCTGGCAAGACCAAGGGCAAGCGCTAGATGTTGCATTGCATGTTGGTACTTTACTGGCGGTGGTGCTTTATTATCGTAAAGAAGTTGGCTCTATGGCTGTTTCTTGGTTTGGTAGTATTGGAGTTGGTCCTGAAAAAAATCAACAAACATCGTTTGAAGGTAAACTTGCATGGTGGATTTTATTTGCGTCTATTCCGCTAGGCTTAGCGGGTTTTCTAGGTAAAGACTTTATTGAAGCACATTTACGTAGCGCTGCGGTTATTGCCGCAACTACGTTGATTTTTGGTTTCCTATTAGGTTTCGCCGATATCAAAGCGAAAGAAAACGTTAGTATTGAAAAATTAGGCCTAAGAGGGGCGTTAATCATTGGCCTTTCACAAGTGTTAGCGTTAATTCCGGGGACCTCTCGATCAGGTATTACCATGACATTAGGCATGATGCTTGGATTAACAAAAGAAAATGCTGCCCGTTTTTCATTCTTATTATCAATTCCTGCCATTGTTATGACCGGTGGGTATTTAACTTATAAATTAATTTTCTCTACAGATGCAGTTGATTGGCAAACATTGGGGCTAGGCAGTATTTTAGCCTTTGTTAGTGCGTATGCGTGTATCCATTACTTTTTAATTTTAGTGGGTAAATTAGGCATGATGCCATTTGTAATTTATCGCTTAGTGCTTGGTGTGGGCTTAATTTGGTTTTTAATGGGGTAATTAGCAATATTAAGTTAGCCAGCTTGTAACTCAGCTGGCTAACTTGAAGTACACTTTTTAAGAGTTCATCGACAGTTAAATAAAATTAACTAAGCTGCGCTATTATGAACATGTACATCGCGTTGTGGGAATGGAATTTCAATGCCTTCTCTATCAAAGGCAATTTTCAACGCTTCATGGGTTTCAAAGTAAACAGGCCAATAGTTTTCAGAAGCACACCATGGGCGCACTGTTAAATTAATTGAACTGTCAGCGTGAGCAGAAATAAATACATCAGCTTCAGGATCTTTCAGTATTAATTCATTTTGATTTAATGTATCTCTAACCACTTTCTTCGCTCGAATTACGTCATCTTTATAGCTAATGCCAAAAGTCATATCTACGCGACGAATAGGCTCTGCAAATATATTTTTAACGCAACCATTTGACAATAAACCATTAGGAATAAAAACTTGTTGATTGTCTAACGTTTTAATAAAGGTATTAAAAATTTGAATTTCTTGAACAATACCAACATAACCTTGCGCTTCAATAACATCGCCTACTTTGAACGGTTTGAAAAATAATACTAAAACACCGCCAGCTAAGTTAGATAAACTTCCTTGCAGCGCTAATCCAACCGCTAAACCAGCGGCGCCCAGTACAGCGATTAGTGATGCTGTTTCAACCCCGACCATTGAGGCGAAAATAATTAATAGTATGGCTTTTAGGCAAATATTAATAAAACTATGTAAAAATTTTTGTAGCGTTACTTCTACTTTAGCTTTTTGCATCGAATGGTCGATAACTTTTAATATTCGACCAATAATCCACCAACCAATAATTAATACGGCTAGTGCTGACACTAATAATACGCCGAACTGCATCACCATTTGTTTAATAAACTCGGTAATTTCTTCAATACTCATTTAATACTCCTGTAACTAATAAAGACTCACTAGAAGTTAAAATAACATAAGCGATAAATGGGGCAAAGGTAATTGCTTTGAATAAGGTGAAAACACATCAATTTATCGCGTTAAAGCTGCGGGTAAATTGATATAGAACAATAATCTAAGTGTTAACCGTTGTTTTACTGAGATATTGATATATATTTTTGGTAACACAGGGAGAATTGTAGATGAATGTATTACTAAATAAGCTGCCAATTAGGTTTAAGCTTGCATTAATGATAGCACCCATTGCTATTGTTTTATTAATTTTAGGTGGGCAAAACTTAAATGAAAATAAAGCGACTATGGACGAATCTGAAAAAATTAAAATGCTAACTGAGTTGAGTATTTCAGGCAGCGCATTAGTTCATGAATTGCAAAAAGAGCGGGGGGCAAGCGCGGGCTTTATTGCGTCTAATGGTTCGTCATTTGGTGATATTTTATCAAAACAAGCTAGTGATACTGATACTAAAATTCAAATTTGGCAAAAGCAGTTAGAGCAATTTTCTTCTCAAGTAGATGAACGTGATATTACTGCAAGGTTAAATGACGCGAATACGCAGCTAAAGCAAATTAGTGACATAAGAAATAAGGTAAAAAATCAGGCACTTTCATTAGCAAATACCGTAAAATATTATACAAATATTAATGCGTTATTTTTAGAGTCGGTAATAAAAATATCTAACAGTTCAAGTAATGCTGAGGTAACTAGTGCGTTATTCTCTTTTTATAATTTTATGTCAGCTAAAGAGCGAGCAGGTATTGAACGAGCGGTGCTGAGTGCAACTTTTAGCGCTGATAAATTTACAACGGGTGGCTATAAAAAATTTGTTGCGTTAGTTACTGAGCAAGACGCTTTTTTGGCTACTTTTTTAATGTCGGCAAGTGCTCAACATGTAGCGAATTATCAAGCGGCTATGGACATTAGCGCCGTTGAAAAAGTGAACCAATACCGACATATAGCAGATACTCAATTTAAAGAGGGTGGCTTTAATCAAAATGCAATCACATGGTTTGCTAACGCCACAACCAGAATTAATGCATTGAAGTCAGTTGAAGTTAGTCTAAGTCAACATTTATTAGAGATGTCGGAAGTTATATACAGTAGTGCTAATACATATTTTTATGCATTATTAACCGTACTTTCAGTCATTTTTATTGTGCTAATTTCAGTAGTGGTAATGTTATACCGTCAATTAAATGGGCAAATTAAAGCAATAATATCAGTGATGCAAGTTGTCTCAGAGCAAAAAGATTTAACCACAACTACCCAAATAATAACAAAAGATGAATTGGGCGGTGTTGCTAGCTCTTTGAATGAAATGTTAAGTAAATTTGCTAATGCACTTAATGAAATTGCCAAGGCCAGTGAACAACTTGCTTCCGTTTCAGAAGAGACTACTCAAGTGCTGGCCGACAATAAAAATATGATGAATGATCAACAAAATCAATCCGAGCAAGTTGCTACTGCAAGTGAAGAAATGTCTGTAACAGTGCAAGAAGTTGCACGAAATGCAACTGAAACGGCAGATATTGTTAGCTTAATTAATGATATTGCCTTGAATGCCTCTGACACTGTAAAAAGAAATACGCAGGGTGTAGGAGAGCTTTCTACCGATGTTGAAAGTATTAGCCATGTGGTAACCCAGTTACATGAAAATAGTGCGAGTATCGGTAATGTCGTCTCAGTTATTAAGTCCATTGCCGATCAAACCAACCTTTTGGCATTAAATGCTGCTATTGAGGCAGCGCGGGCAGGTGAACAAGGGCGAGGTTTTGCTGTTGTTGCTGACGAAGTAAGAACGTTAGCCATGCGCACTCAAGACTCTACCAGCGAAATAGAAAGTATAATTGTTCAGTTTAAAACGTTAACAGAGAAAGCGTTTGAAGCCATCAATCGTGGTTTAGAAAAATCAGGTGCAGTGTCAAGTGAAGCGGCTGAGGTTGAAGCTGTTATCGAAAATATTATTAATGAAGTGAGCAACATTCATTGCCGTATGGATCAAATCGCAACTTCTGCAACTGAGCAATCTGCGACTACTGAAGAAATAAATAAAGCAATAACGGCAATTAATGAAGGAACCTTATCTGCTGCCGAGCATGCTAACCAGTTACAAGTTGTTGGACAAGAGCAAGCCCATTTGGCGGTTAACTTGCAGCAACTTTCGTCAGAATTTAAAATATAATAGTGGATCTAAAATATTTAACTTAGAAGGGAATAACATAGGTATCTAGGTTCTAAATAAAGTAAAAATATAGCTAGGTACGCTGGTAATCCTGCTTCACCTTATACCTAGCTGAGCTTGCTATCTATAGTTTAAACTCTTGAACCGAAGATTGTAATTCTTCGGCTAAACGAGCAACTTCACTACTTGATTCTGCAGTTTGTTGTGAGCCTGAAGTTGTTTGTTCGGCAATAGCCACAATTGATTCTAAGTTTTCACTAATTTCATTGGCCACCACACTTTGTTCTTCTGCAGCGGTTGCAATTTGTGAGCTACGATCAAACGCTTCATGCACGGCATGAGTAATTGCTTCAAGCGCGGTGTTTGCTTCTTCGCTTTGCGTAACACAGTCAGCAGCTTGTTTTTTACCTGTATCCATTACTGCTACTGCTTTTTGCGCGCCAGTTTGTAGTACTTCGATCATGTTTTGAATTTCTTGAGTAGATTCCTGCGTTCTACTTGCAAGCGTTCTGACTTCGTCAGCAACAACAGCAAAACCTCGCCCTTGTTCTCCCGCGCGAGCAGCTTCAATAGCGGCATTTAATGCTAATAAGTTAGTTTGTTCTGCAATACCACGAATTACATCTAAAATACTACCTATAGAAGCGCTATCTTGCTCAAGCTTGTTAATAACAGAGGAAGCGTCATCAACCTCACGCGCTAACATTTCAATCGTTGATTTATTACGCTCTGAAATAATTTTTACCCGCTCAGCTTCGTCATCAGCTTGCTTAATTTCGCCAAGGGCGTCATTTGCACCTGACAATACACTTTGCGCTGTGCTGCTCATCTCTGTCGTAGCAGAAGCGGCTTGTTCAACCTGCGTTCTTTGCTCTTCAATTGCTGTACTACTTTGTGCGGTAACAGCAGATGTTTCTTCTGCTGCTGTGGCTAGTTGACTTGAGCGGCTCACAATACCATTAATTAATGAACGTAAGCTCTCAATTAATGCATTACAGTTGTGCGATAAGGTCGCAAATTCGTCTTTACCACTATCATCTAATTTCTTGGATAAATCACCAGAGGCAACCACATTAAGCATTTCATTTACACGTGCTAATGGACGAGTAATACTAATTAATGTTACCCATGCAATACCGATAGCTAAGCAAATAGAAACAATTAAAATAATAAAAGACTGGCTAATACCACTTGAGACCTGTTCTTCAATTAAGTCGCTAACTTCCTTTGTGGTTTTATTTGCTAAATCGACTTGCGTAGCAAGTACTTTGTTCGCGCGCTTGATATCAATGTCTGTCTCAGCAAGTTTTTTTATAGCGCTTTGAATGGCACCCAGTTGCATCTTTTTAAAATAATGAATGCCATTGTTGCTAGAGATTTTCGCTTCAATTTCTTTAATAATATCGCTAAAATCATCGGCAGTATCACTTGCACTATTATTAACTAATTCATTCATTATCTCTTTCGAGGCGATATTTATTTGGCTGTGAATACGATTTATTTCGCTTTCTATTAATTCTACAGATGATGGGTCAACACTGTCTCTGAGCTCAAACGCGGATGAAATAAGTGAATTAAATGAAGATTCAATTGCTTCGCCTAATGCAACCGCACGTTGTAATTTGGTATCAGCTAAATCATGATCAACTAAATCAAGCATTAAGGTAGCGGCATCGTCTGCTTTTTCTTCTAAAAGGTCAACGGCTTCAGTTAAGCTGTTTTTACTATTAATACTGAGGGTGCGGTTTTCAAAAACCTGAGTGATATTGGTGTCTAGCGATTGATAAATATTATCAACCTGCTTTAAATTGGTTAATAATTCATTTTCTTGCTGTACTACTGTTTTTAAATGCTTTAGCTCAGTAGTGAAGCTTTTTTCTAATGCGTGAAAAGTTGTTTCATTTTTATTAAGTGCTTCTAAATCAGTTTGATAAAAAGCTCTTAATGCGACACCACCAATTTCAACAAGATCATTTGCGAGTAAGTTACTTCCCTTAAGTGTCGGAATAGCTAACTCACTTTGAGTTAATGTCGCGGTATGAATAGTATCTATTTTGAAATACGACACGATACTTGATAACACAAGTAAAATGGTAATAATGGCGAAACCACCAATAATTTTCATTGCTACCGTTAGGTTCATTAAGCTCACCTTTTTTGAGTACGTTACTGAAGTTATAATAGTAAATATTGTTTTTATGCTCTAACTTTAAAACATAATGGGGTATATTTCATCTCTAATCGTAATAATTGCGTTAATTACTCTGTTTAGTAGCAAACTATTGAGACTTAATTGCTTTCTGTGTAATTAGGGTTTTAGTTTCCCACGCGAGTAACGTTAAATATTCACCCCATACACAGCCTGTATCTAAGGCGTAAGCATTTTTGTGTGAGCAATTCCCCATTAGCGCAGCCCAATGGCCAAAAATCCACTGACAATTATCTAGCTCATTACTTAACTCAAACCAAGGAAGAATATTTTTAGGTGAGCTTTTTACGGTGTCTTTACAGTCAAATTCAAGCGAACCATCATTAAAGCAATACCGCATACGAGTAAAAGCATTAATGCTATAACGAAATTTTTCTAATTCAGTATGCGCGCGTTGCCAAGAATTAGGTTGTTCGCCATACATTTTTTTTAGCCAAAGTTCTCGCTCAGGAGACTGAAGCTTTTGCTGAACACTTTGAGCTTGTTGCTGTGCTACCTCAATGCTCCATTGCGGGCTTATGCCTGCGTGAGAAAGGTATACATTTTCATTAGGAAGTTTTCTTAATAGTGGCGTTTTCACTAACCATTGTGTAATTTTTTCTAGTTGAGGACTTGCTAGCAGAGCGTCTAATTTATCTTGTTTTTTCGCTTTTTTATGTCCTGCAATTATAGCGAGTAAGTGTAAGTCGTGATTACCTAATACGGCTTTGACGCTATCACCTAGCGACATTAAAAATTCAATAGTGGCTAATGAGTCAGGCCCACGGGCTACCATGTCTCCTGCGACCCATAATTGGTCTTTATCTTTATTAAAGTGAACTTGATTTAATACTGATATTAGTTCTTGGAAACAGCCTTGTATATCGCCAACAAAGTAAGTTGCCATAGGTGCCTCATGTTTAAATTAGTTTATACAGTAAGGTTGAGCTAGCTGAAATAATGGAATAGGCACTTCAATGGTATGTTGGTCAGCTGCGCTCATTAAATAATGGCCTTGCATGGTGCCAAAAGGGGTTTTTAAGTGGCAGCCACTGCTGTATTGATAGCTTTCACCAGCTTTTATTACCGGTTGTTGACCTATTACACCATCACCAGATACTTCTGATGTTTCACCTTCACCGTCTGTAATTAACCAATAGCGCGAGTTTAGTTTTACGGCCTGCTCGCTATTATTTTGAATGTTGATGGTATAACTAAAAATAAATAACGGGCTGCCATTGTCTATAAGCTCTGTAACAAATTGGCTATTAATGCTCACTTGAATAGCACTTGCTAATGTCGGTAATGTGATTGATGTCATATTATTCTGCTACAGGATTGTCAGTTATAAAGTTAGCAAGTTTAATAAAGTCGTCTAATGTTAAATTTTCTGGGCGAATACTCGGGTCAATTGATAACTCAACTAATTGGTCTGCACTAATAATTTTTTTGAAACTATTACGAATTGTTTTTCTGCGTTGATTAAAAGCGGCTAAACACACTTTATTAAGGTCAGCGAGCTTCTTTACTGGATTCTTAATTGTTTTATGAGGGATCAGCCTAACAATTGCCGAGTCTACTTTGGGTGGTGGATTAAATGCCTCTGGACCTATCTCCATTACAGGTAGCACTTGGCACTGATATTGAGTCATTACTGATAAACGCCCGTAAGACTTACAATCAGGGCCTGAAGCCATACGTTCTACCACTTCTTTTTGTAACATAAAGTGCATGTCTTTTACTTGCGACTTAAATGTAAGCAAGTGAAAAATAAGTGGTGTTGAAATATTATATGGTAAATTACCAAAAATGCGCAAAGGATTGTCTTCTGTCGCCAGCTCAGCAAAATCAAACTTAAGTGCGTCTTGTTCATAAATCGTTAACTTTGGCGCTAAAAACGGGTGATGTCTTAGCCTATGGGCTAAGTCGCGGTCTAATTCTACTACTGATAATTCACCTGCACGATCAACCACAGGCTCTGTTAGTGCGCCAAGGCCAGGACCTATTTCAATTAAATTCTCACCGGGTTCAGGGTTAATGGCATCAACTATTTTGCTAATAATTGCGTCGTTATGAAGAAAGTTTTGGCCGAATCGTTTTTTAGCTTGGTGGCCTAAATGGACGTTTTTTTTCATTATTCAATAACTTAATTTTGGTTGTTTGCTAAATTAATAGCGGTATTGATAGCTTGGTAAAAGCTGCCAGGATCGGCACTACCTGTGCCTGCAAGATCTAGTGCAGTGCCATGATCAACTGAGGTTCTAATAAAAGGTAAGCCTAAAGTAATATTTACTGATGAGCCAAAGCCTTTGTATTTTAATACGGGTAAGCCTTGGTCGTGAAACATACTTAAAATAGCATCTGCTTTTGATAAGTATTTTTCTTGGAAAATAGTATCTGCTGGTAATGGTCCAATAAGATTCATGCCTTCAGCGGTTAATTCGTTGAGCGCGGGTATCATGACTTCTATTTCTTCACGTCCCAAATGACCATCTTCACCAGCATGTGGATTTATGCCGCACACATAAATTGTCGGCTCTTCAATACCGAATTTTTCAATAAGATCTTGGTGTAATATGCGAGCAACTTTTTGTAATCGCTCTGCGGTAATGGCTTTTGACACATAAGCAAGTGGAATATGGGTAGTGACTAATGCGACACGTAACCCTTCGGTTGCTAGCATCATCACTACATCAGAGCAATTCGCTTGATGTGCAAAATATTCTGTATGACCACTAAATGGAATGCCAGCTTGATTAATTAACCCTTTATGAACAGGGCCTGTAACCACCGCATCAAACTCGCCAGAGATGTTTTTTTCACACGCTAAGCGCAATGTCTCAACAACGTAGTGGCCATTTTCAGGGTTTAATTCACCCTCAACACAGGTCGTATTTAATGCTAATGGTAAGATTGTTAAGGTACCCGCCCCTTGAGGGGTTGCGGGCTCATCACAATTATACTCAATTAAGGTTAAAGGTAAATTTAACTGCTTAGCTCGCTCTTGTAATAATGTTGGCGATGCTACTACTACAATTTGTACAGGCCATGCTTGCTGTGCAATGGCAATAACCAGATCAGGACCTATGCCTGCAGGCTCTCCTGGAGTAATAGCTATACGCTTGGTCATCACTAGTTTCTTAACTCCATAATTTCTATATAGGCTTCATCTCGTAATTCTTTGATCCAACGAGCGCTTTCCATACCGAATTTACGCTGATAGAGCATTTGGTAGGCGCGGTTTTCATTCATTTGCTTGGTTGCATCTAATGTTCGGCGACCTGTCAATTGGGCTAAATGCCAGCCAAATGATGATCTAAAAGGCTTATGTATTTCATCTACAGCTAAACTTGCTAAGGCGTCTTTAAAAGCAGGATCATAAATTGCTGGTTCAGCCCAGCCTAAGTCACCACCTTTTACCGAAGTAGGGCCTTCAGAGTGCTCTTTAGCTAAATCGGCAAAGTCTGCTTCACCCGCCTGTATCTTATCCATAAAGCCTTGCAGCATAGCTTCGGCTTTTGCTTCGCTTAAAATAATAGAAGGCTTAATTAAAATGTGACGAGATCTAACTTCTTCAACTTCTACTACTTTACGGCCTCGAATATCTTTAACTTTTACAATACTAAAACCTAAGCCAGTACGTATTGGACCGATTATAGCGCCCTTGTCTTTACCGTCGATTATTTCAGAAAAAAGTGTAGGCATTTCATTAATACTTTTCCAGCCCCAATCACCACCTTCTAGTGCTTTGTCTCCACCTGAAGAGGCAATGGCTATTTTAGCAAAGTCACTGCCATCATTTAAAAGGTTAATTACTTTGCTTGCTCTTTCTTTTGCTGCAGTCATGTCTGCTTGTGTTGGCTCTGGCGGAAATTCAATTAGGATGTGGCCTAAATGATATTCAACATCATTGCTGGTTTGTTCTTTCATCGCGCTAATTAAATTAGCGACTTCTTGAGGTGAAATAAATATGCGGCGACGAATACTGCCGCGTTTTACTTCACCAGTGATTAATTCTGTGCGAACTGATTCTCGAAATTTGTCGTAAGCAACGCCATCGTTTTCAACTGATGCTCTAAATTGCTCTAATGTTAGACTGTTTTCTTTTGCCATATTCGTTAGCGTGGTATCGAGCTGAGCATCACTTACTTGAATTCCCATGCGCTCGCCAATTTGCACAATTAGGGCATCATTCACCAGTTTATCCATTACTTGCACGCGTAATGCATTGTCTGAAGGTAAACTCTGGCTATTTTTTGCTGATTGAGCTTTTACTGTTTTGATTAAATCTTTTACTTCTGATTCAAGTACAACGCCAGAATTTACAATGGCAGCTACTTTATCAACCACAACTTCTTGTGCATAACTAAGCGTGCTAGTACAAAGTAAAAGCGCATAACTAACTAATTTTAATTTATTTTTCATGTAGGTAAATTTTCTTTAATCTAATTATTGAGAAAGTAGGGACGCTTGTAACCAAAGATACTCGCGTTGAACATGTCTTCTGTATTCACTTTGGCTTTACCGCCACCCAATCCTTTAATGACGAACTCTAACATAAAACCGCTGTCGAATTCATCGCGGTTTTCATTAATAAAGTTTTGCTCGTCAATATTAGAATTTATATGGCGATGATACGCTAAGCGAATTGCCCAACAGCAACTTTCATACTGTAATCCTAAGTAGCTTTCTAAGCTACGCTTTTTTTGTAAGTCTTGAGTGATGCGGCCAACTACTTGCCAGTCTTTGGCTGGTTTATAACTGGTTAGCAATGAAACTTGTTCAAGACTTGTTCCTGAGACATCACTTGAGTAGCGATGGTTCAATTGAATTGTTTGATTTTTTGTATATTGATAATCTAAGCTGCTTTGGCTTTTATTGGTCGTGCGGGTATCAGTGTTGTATTGAATGTCGCTACTAAATTGCCATTTACGGCTAAATTGCCAAAAAACCTCAGTGGCTAGTGCTGATTTATCTGCGTTAATATCATTATCTGAAGTAATAATGTCATCGTCATTATTTAAATAAACAATACGACCTAAGCTTAGCCTAAATAATTCATCATTATTGGTAGAGTATATACGGCTAGTAACCCCCCAAGAATATTGATTGGCTTGTGCAATACGGTCTAAACCACTAAAGCGTTTATCACGAAATAGCCCGTTATAATCGTCTTGAAGTGTAGCCGTGTCGTATAAACCTATATTGCGTTGATCTTTGTTTTGGATATAAAGGTATTGCAATTGGGGCTCAAGCGTTTGTAAAAAATTGTTATTAAAGAGTGAAATATCACGTTCTAAGTTAATGCCGCCGTGTAAACGTACTTTAGGCAAAGTTCGACTAACGTTCTTTTCAAGCGGGCTATTAACAGGAATGCGCTTTTGCTGATAATGAGTTTGTAAAAGTTTAACTTCTGAGGTTAAAAACCATGCAGGTGTCGATATGGGGAATAAGGCTCCTGCTTCAACGTGATACCGCTCTGCCTCAGCAAGTGCTCTGTTACTTGATTGAAAGCTTGTCATTTCTGAATATATATCAAATTGACCGTTTAAAAACGGCAATGCTGTCGTACTTTTTAGTTCAATATGGGGTAGTGTTTTATAGCTGGTTTTATGATTACCTAGCACTTCAAAATCTTGAAACTGCATTTTTGCTTGCCAATTATCACCAAAATAAGCAAGTTCACCTACTTGATATAAGTAGGCATCATTTGCATTGTATTGCTCGGTGTCAATATCAACAAGGTAGTTGTCATCACTAATTGTGGTGTAGTCAATATAAGCGCGATAACGATCAGAAAAAGTGCCTACATGTTCAAAACGCGCAAGATAGCGAGGGTCTTGGTTAAGCTTTAGTTCATTATCTTTCGTTAAATATTCTAAATTAATTTGACCTGATTGCTGCCCTGATAAATAACGAAACTCGGTGACCAGTTGTAAACCCCTTTTAGAAATAAGTTTAGGCGTAACGGTGGCATCCATGTTCTCGGCGATATTAATGTAATAAGGGAGTTCAACCACTAAGCCAGATTTATTTGACGACTTAACTACAGGGTAAAGTAAGCCTGTTTTACGTTCATTTGTTACGGGAAATGAAATATAAGGAATATAAAGCACAGGAATATCAAACAGCTTTACTCGCGCATGATAAGCTTCACCTAAATTATCTTTTGCTGAAATGTTTATTTCACTGGCTTGTATTTGCCAATCGGGTACTTCGCCATAACAGGTGGTAAAGCTCGAATCGGTTAGGCTTAATGTCCCGTCTAAATTCACATAAATATTGCCAGCACTACCGTGCCCAGGATTACCATTTAACTGGTAGGCACTGTTAAATAGTTGTGTTTCTTGTTTTTTTTCGCTCGCAATTAACTCTGAGGCAAATATATTCACCCCCGCATTTTGAAAATGTATGTTGCCTTGTGCGGTAAGGGTTTCAGTTTGGCGATTAATTTCAAGTTGATCTGAATTAATGCTCTGGCTGCTATTCATTAGAGTAACGCCGCCGAAAAATGAGGTTTTTTGGTTTTTTATGATGCTTGAACTTTTTGACAGAATAGTAATGGCATCGTCTTTTTCATTGGGTTTACGGGTATCAATAGGCGTGTAAAAAGGAATAGGACAAGATGCTGGAATATTCGCAGGTGTAGAGGCTTCTTGGGCAGCACTTGGGCTTAAATAAAACAGAGCGAAAAGCGAAAGGGTTCTGCGAAAAAATAGCATTTAATATCCGATAAATAAGGTTTCTGAAAAAAGTACCCAACAAGAAAGCATATTTTAACGTTAAATTCTGAAATAATATAGCAATTTTCTTTCTCAGCTTAATTAGTTATATTGTGCCAAATAATTATGGAGTGTTAGTTTGCTAAATGATATTCGCCAATCACATTTAATTTCGTGGCTTAATCGTATTTTTTCGACTGAAAATATAATGTTATCTGCAATGAATGGAGATGCTGGCTTTAGAAGGTATTTCCGTTTTAACTATAATAATCAATCATATGTTGCGGTCGATGCCCCTAAACATTGGTGTAATAATAATGCTTTTATTGATATGCAGCGGGCATTGAAAAGTACTGGTATTGTAGTGCCTGAAATTATTGCCAAAGATGATGAACATGGCTTTTTTTGTTTGTCAGATCTTGGTGATACCTTACTTAGCGATATTGTTACTAAAGATAACATGGCGAATTTTTATCAACAGGCAATAAATTTATTACCGACAATTTCGTCTTTACCGAATGATAATCTCCCAAAATTTACTGAAAGCTTTATTCAAATTGAGCTCAATATTTTTGTTGAATGGCTATTAGATAAACATTTATCAATTGAGCTTTCAACAGGGGAACAGCAACAGCTTAATCAGTGTTTTTCTTTATTGGTAGCAAATGCGTTAGCACAGCCTCAAGTTACTATGCACAGAGATTTTCATAGCCGTAACATTATGCAAATATCGAATGAAACGTTAGCGGTTATTGATTTTCAAGATGCGGTAGAAGGTCCTATTACTTACGACATTGTGTCGTTATTACGTGATTGCTATTTAAAATGGCCTCATACCAATGTATTGGAATTGCTTGATCACTTTATTCAGTTGCAAACTACTCATCATAATTTAACAGGTATATCAGCCAAGCAATGGCGTACTTGGTTTGATTTAATGGGCTTACAGCGACACATCAAAGCCAGTGGTATTTTTGCACGGCTTTATCATCGTGATAATAAAGCTAATTATTTGCATGATATTCCATTAACACTTTCATATATTGTTGATATTAGTCGGCAATACGACGATTTATCTTTTTTAGGGGAATTAGTTACTGAAAAAGTGCTTCCTAAACTTGCCTTATTAAGTGTTGAGGAATGTGACGAATGAAAGCTATGATATTAGCCGCAGGACGTGGCGAAAGGTTACGACCAATAACTGATCATACGCCTAAACCATTAATTAAAGTAAATGGTATCCCTTTAATTGAGCATCATATTATTAAACTTGCTGCAGCGGGCTTTGCCGAGATTGTGATTAACCTCGCTTGGTTAGGAGAGAAGATAGAACAATATCTTCAAGACGGTAGCCGTTGGGGTGTAAATATACGTTATAGCAGGGAAGAACCGCATGCATTGGAAACGGCAGGTGGCATAATTCACGCGTTGCCACTGTTGGTAGAACAGCAGCTTGAAAATTGGCATGATGAAGAGTTTTTAGTGATCAATGGCGATATTTACCTTGATTATGACTTTAGTGCGTTGCCTGGATTAACGGGCACAGCACTCGCTAATTTGTGGTTAGTCCCCAACCCTGAGCATAATCAACAAGGTGATTTTGATTTAGTTGATGATTATGTTTCACCAATTTCATCTCAACAGAGCTACACCTTTAGTGGCGTTGGTTTATATAAAGCGCGATTTTTTACTCAGTTAGTAGAAAATACGGTTAGAAAAGACAATGAAATTATAAAGCTAGGGCCAAGCTTAAAAGAGTATGCCAAACAAGGTGTGATCAAAGGTAAGTTGCTGAACAACTTTTGGACTGATGTCGGTACCGCTGAACGATTAGCACAAGTTAATGAACATGTAGGAGTTAAAAAATAAATGCGTGTGTGGGGGAAGATTTTCGGTTTTTTATTTGGCCTAATGTTAAGTAAAAATATTTTCGGGGCATTGTTGGGTGCATGGCTTGGGCATAAGTTTGATAAAGGCATGTCGTTTGATTTTGATGCCCTTAATCAAAAAAAAGAAGGACAACGTCAGCAAGTTTTTTTCTATACCACTTTTTCTATTATGGGCTTTATTGCCAAAGCCGATGGTCGTGTATCTGCCCACGAAATTGCTTTTGCTAATGCTTATATGAATAAGCTTGGCCTTGACGGTAATTTAAAGCAGCAAGCTCAAGACGCTTTTAATGAAGGGAAAATGGCGGGTTTTCCGATTGAAGACCAATTAAAGCAGTTGAAAAAATATTGTTACAACCGTCAAGACTTAATGTTACTTTTTTTGGAAATTCAAATACAAGTCGCCTTTGCTGACGGCCAATTAGAGGAAACTGAACGTGCGGCGCTACACCGTATTGCCAAACAGTTGGGCTTTTCTGCGCAGCAGTTAGATCAACTGCTTGAAATGATTATTGCGGGCGCTCAATTTCATAGTAATCAAGGAAGTGTAAGTCGAAGCACGAGTAAAGAGCAGTTAGAAAATGCGTATAAATTACTAGGTGTTAGTTCAAATGATAATGCCCAAACCATTAAAAAGGCGTATCGCAAGCAAATGACTCAGCATCACCCTGATAAGTTAGTCGCTAAAGGGTTGCCACCAGAAATGATGGAAATTGCCAAACAAAAAGCGCAAGACATTCAAGCAGCGTATGAGCTCATTACTAAAAAATAATTCTGAAAATTACCAGCCAATGGCGGCTAACCAGCCATTAATTTCTTTCAATAACATTGCCTTAGGGTAGTAGTTTGGATTGATATTATGAAGTTGCTTCTGGCGGTAATGTGGTTTCATTTCTTGTTTTACAGCATCGGAACGAAGTTGAGCGGCATTGTTAACATAAATATTATCGCGAAATAGGGTTAAGTCTAAAACTGGCATAGCTAACTGCGAAATACTTTCAGCGACCATTTTATTCGCTTCCGCGGTGGGTAAGAAGCTGCTTAGTAATACTAATGCCGAAGGCGCAGCTACTAATTCTTGATGATAAATGTTGGTTAACAATGCAGCATTGCTTCCTTCCGATATGGTTACTATGATGCCTGGATATTCGTTTGCTTTTTCGGTTACTTGCTTAAGTACTTCGGCTAAATCGTTCTGATAATCCGTTAATGCTTTTTGGTTAAATTCTATCTGTTTGTCGTGATCTATCGCTATTGAAGGATAATTGTCTGGCTTAGCTGGAGGTTGAATGGCGATAGTTGTCCAGCCTTGTTTAGGGAATTGTAAGCGTAAGTGATTCAATGCTTTTGAGCTGGTTGCACCTTGTTGCCAGTCGGGCAGTAAAATAACGACGCCTTTGGCGATTCCTGTTTTATTGAGTGAAATTAATAATACGTGTTCTTTCATACCAACAAGTATTGAGTTAATAATGTCGGGCTCAAGGTAATGTTTTATATCGTCGTGTTGCTGTTGCAAAAATTTAATAGGCGGGGCAAGTGTGGCGGATTTTTCAACAGGATCTGATGTTTGCTTATTAGCTTCGACTGACTGTTGTTCTGGCGTTTTACTTTCTGCTGTTTGTGTTGTTTTATCCGCAGCTGGTGAGCTTTCTTTTTCTTGTTGGACTGCATGGGTATACGAAGTCATACATAGTGTCAGACATAAAAATAGTGTTTTAACTGAACATAAGTTGGGTAAAGACATTAATAACCTTTTGTGTTGATACTACTCTATCTCTATCGACTGGAATTACTATAACTTAAACGTATATATATCGTAAATTCACTTATACAAAAGGACAATCAACTTGAAATGTCATTTTTTCTTGGTTAACTGGGTGGGCTAAAGACAATATATTGGCATGCAATTGTAACCGAGGGCTTTCAGTCAGGGCTTTATCGTGAGCATAAAGTCTATCGCCTAAAATAGGATGGCCAATTGACAGCATATGCACGCGCAATTGGTGAGAACGTCCTGTAATAGGCGTTAATCTAACTAAGGTGCTATTTTCGCCATATTCAATTACGTCGTAATGAGTAAGCGATTTTTTGCCATTTTCTTCATCCACCTTTTGCTTAGGCCTATTGGGCCAGTCACAAATAAGGGCCTTATCAACCGAGCCTGTATTTTCTTTTAACTTTCCATATACTCGCGCTATGTAACTTTTTTCAGTTAAGCGCTTTTCAAATTGGCGACTTATTTCTACATGAGCGGGCTTATTTAGCGCCATAATAATAATACCAGACGTTGCCATATCTAACCGGTGAACAATAGTTGCTGTGGGCAATACTGATTGTACTCGGTGTTGCAAGCAGTCTTTATGCTCGGCCAAACGCCCTGGTACGGTGAGCAAACCACTGCCTTTATTAAGCACAACAATGTCGTTGTCTTGATAAATAATATCAAGAAATGGCGACATGGGAGGCTGATAAATAAAGTCAGGGTTTGCAGACATAATATTGGCTTCTTAAACTAGTTACTTACAACAATTAAACGTACCGCTTCAAACTTCAGCTGAGCGTGCATAATATAATGGCTTAGTTCTTTTTGTTGAAGGTGAATAAAGTCTAATTCTTCTTGCCTTACACTCGGGTTAATGGCTTTTAAAGCGGTTAATCGTTGGTGTTCGTGGTCAAGCTTAGCAGTCATACTAGTTAAGGCTTTGGCTTGTATGGCTTCAACCATTTGCTGCGCATGATCTTCAGCTTTACCTACTAACGGTGTTACTTGATCTTTTAATGCTTTCACTAGTTGTAAAGCAATTTGCTTTTTCACGGGTGATAACTGCTGATCAAGCACTGCTTCACTGACTTTATCCGCTAAATTGTTGCCTAATTTATCAACCAATATTCTCAGCGGGGTAATAGGTAAATAGCGGCCAAGCTGTAATTTACTCGGCGCCATTGCTTCAATTGTGAATAAACACTCTAAGAAAAATGTGCCTGCAGGTAGCGCAGGATTTTTTAATAAACCAA
The DNA here is from genome assembly GCA_049613795.1 of Thalassotalea sp. Taxonomy (GTDB): domain Bacteria; phylum Pseudomonadota; class Gammaproteobacteria; order Enterobacterales; family Alteromonadaceae; genus Thalassotalea_B. The sequence continues at coordinate 31,091 of JBMZCX010000025.1, forward strand.
TGGTTGAGTTACCTGTTTCATCAGACAACACTAGGTCCATTGCGCCTTTTACCATTGGATGATCCCACGTTAATAATTGGTAATCTTCACAGGCAAGTGCAGTGTCTCGGTTAAAGGTAACTGTAGTACCGTCTTCTGGTAAACAAGGGAAGTTTGCGCTGATCATATGCTCTGTTGGCTGTAAAGCAATGGCATTGTCAGACTTGTCGTCTTGCGCAATACCAAACACATCAAACACTTGAAACATATATTGCGGTAAATAAATGTCGTTGTCTTGCTTTTCAATGCGCTCAACCAGCTCTTCTGCTTTACCTTGCCCAGACGAATTTATTTCAAGGAGCTTATCTCGTCCTGTTTCTAGGTCTTGCTTAATTGATAAATGTAAGGCTTTACAGTCTTCAAGTAGTTTTGCTTTAACTGCTGATTGAGGATCAGGTGCAAGCGACAATTCAAATAATTGTTCACTAAATGCTTCGTAAACTGCGCGGCCAGTAATGCAAGTATGTTCAAATGCTTGTAAGCTTTGCTGATACCAGTCAAACAATACTTCTTGTGCAGAATGCTCAAAATAAGGCACATGAATTTGTATCGTGTCGGTTTGACCAATTCGGTCTAAACGACCAATACGTTGCTCTAATAAATCGGGGTTGTTGGGTAAATCAAATAACACTAAGTGATGTGCAAATTGAAAGTTACGACCTTCACTACCAATCTCTGAACATAGCAGCACTTGAGCGCTGTCTTCGTCTTGAGCAAAATAAGCCGCAGCTCTATCACGTTCAAAAATAGATAAACCTTCGTGGAATACTGCGCCTCGAATACCTTCTTTGGTTCTTAATGCATTTTCTAAATCAATTGCGGTTTGCGCATGAGCACAAATCACCAGTACTTTTTCTTTATTAAGCGATTTTAATAAATCAATTAAATAGTTAACGCGAGGGTCTATGTCGTACCACTGATCATGACTATCAAGCGTGTAAATTATTTCAGGAGTATAAATATATTTGGCTTTGCTGTTACTTTCGTTTACATCGCCACTAAGTAAAAAGTCTTCCACTTTTTCTTGGTATACGTCAGGCATTGTTAATGGCTGAGCATTCAATTGACGCTTAGGAAAACCTTTAATGGTGTTACGGCTGTTTCTAAAAAGAATACGCCCTGTGCCATGGCGGTCAAGTAACTGGCTAAGTAATTGCTGGCGAGCATGGTCTTGTTGATCTGAGTTTAGTTGCGCTAATAACTCACTAATGTCACCTTCTTTGAGTAAGGTAGTTAGTGTGTTTTCTTGCTCGTTGGTAAGTACTTCTTTACTTACTAAAGCATTTGCTGCATCGGCTACTTCAGTGTAATGCTGTTCTTCTTCAATAAATTTTTGATAATCAAAAAAGCGATCTGGGTCAAGCAAGCGTAAACGAGCAAAGTGACTTTCATGCCCTAATTGATCAGGGGTTGCCGTTAGTAATAAAACACCTGGAATTGTTTGCGCAAGTTGCTCAATACATGAATATTCAATGCTTGGTTTATCTACTTGCCAATTTAAATGATGGGCTTCGTCAACGACCATTAAATCCCATTCTTCAGCAATGAGTGCCTCATACCATTTTGGATTATCGGTAATAAACTTTAAATTTACTAATACAAGTTGCTCAGAGCTGAACGGGTTTTCTTGATCACTTTCTTGGCAACGACTGTCATCAAAAATACTAAACTTTAAATTAAAGCGGCGTAGCATTTCGACTAACCATTGGTGCATTAAAGATTCAGGTACGATAATTAAAATACGTTGAGCACGGCCAGTAACAAGCTGCTGATGAAGTATAAGGCCAGCTTCTATGGTTTTACCTAAACCTACTTCGTCGGCAAGCAAAACGCGAGGTGCGAAACGAGTGCCTACTTCTTCAGCAATATATAGCTGATGCGGTATTAAACTAACACGCCCGCCAGTTAAACCAGTGAGCTCAGATTGCTGTTGGTTAAATTGTTGCTGTAAGCTGTCTTTACGCAAACGGTACCAGTCAAGACGATCAACTTGGCCGTTGAGCAGTCGATCATGGGGCTTGTTGAATTTAATAAAGTGGTCAATCATCACTTCTTTTAAGCTGATTGTTTCGCCAGTATCTGAACGTGTGCCGTGATAGGTAATTAACGTATTTTCTTCAATGCTGTCGATAGTTAATGTCCAGCCCTCATGGCTTGGAATAGTGTCACCTTCATTGAAAATTACGCGGGTTAATGGCGCATTTTCTATTGCATATTTTCTGATATCGCCAGTAGCGGTGAACATTATGGTAACAAAGCGACCTTCGACTGTAGTAACAGTACCTAATCCTTGATCTGACTCTCCATCACTAATCCAACGTTGACCAGGGTAAAACGACATAAAAAATTAACTCCAAACAAACACTATAAATAACAGGGCGAAAAAAGGGCGCTATGTTAACGTTAATCATAGTTGTGATCATTAAAAAATTCTTACTATTTTGCTTATTTGTACGAAAGAATAGATAAATAATGGCCAACGGTGATTATTTTATTAAAGTTACTACTTTATGGTGAGCGTTTATTGCTAATACTCTTTGTTTTTGTGGTAGATCAATTTTCGACTAAATTGGCAAAAAATAGGCTTGTTAGTTAGCGAATAAGCTGGCAAAGTAAATCTATCTTCTCTCAAGGAATAGGCTGTTGTATTAATGCTAAGAGTATAAGCGATGTCGACATTTTTAGGCGAGATGATCACATGACACTACTCATCTCACTATTATAAATGTAGGCCCATTTTTTACTAAATTGGACACCTTTATATGACTGAAGAAAAAATAATCTATATTTTAGATACTAATATTCTCCTCCACGAACCATTTGCGTTCCTCTCATTTAAAGAGCATGACGTTGTTGTGCCAATGACCGTATTAGAAGAGCTTGATTCAATAAAAGATCGAAAGCGAGACGTTAGTCGAGATGCACGAGTTGCCATTAGAGCGCTTGAAGATGCATTAGCTGACGCAACACCTGAACAAGTATTAGCGGGCGTACCATTGCCAAACAGTAGTGAAACTAATGCTAGCGGTTGTTTGTCGATTTTTAATGATTATACCTTAGAACATGTTGCGGGTAATTTGTCATACAGTGAAAATGATAACCGCATTATCAATACCGCCGTTCACCTGCAAAATACCTTTTCAGATAAAAAAGTCGTACTCGTGACTAAAGATATTAATATGCGCTTGAAAGCGAAAGGTGCAGGGCTTAATTATGTTGAAGACTATCGAACGGATCAATTGATTGACGATATTCAATTTTTAACCAAAGGCTATCATCAATTTGAAGGTGACTTCTGGGAACAAGTAAAAGACTGCGAAAGTGAAACCGAAGGGAGAAATACCACTCACTTTGTTAAACGAGACTTATTGCCAAGTGTTTACATTAATGAGTATTTGATTGATGAAGGTGAGCACTTTGCAGGTAAAATAACAGGTTATGATGATGAAAAACTTTCATTTGTTGACCTAAGCAGAGAACGCTTATTAGCCAAGCAGGCTTGGGGCATAACACCCAAAAATGTTTATCAAGGCATGGCAATGGATGCCTTGCTTGATCCAACCATAGATTTAGCCATATTAACAGGGCCAGCAGGTAGTGGTAAGAC
>JBMZCX010000026.1:0-34570 GCA_049613795.1 Thalassotalea sp.
TGACTGAAAATTTTGCACAACTTTTTGAAGAAAGTTTAAAAGAAATCGAAACACGTCCTGGTTCTATTATTAAAGGAACTGTGGTAGCCATCACTAAAGACAATGTTTTAGTTGACGCTGGCTTAAAATCTGAATCTGTTATTTCAATTGATCAATTCAAAAGCACTACTGGTGAAGTAGAAGTTGCTGTTGGCGATCAAGTTGATGTATCGCTTAAAGCTACAGATGACGGCTTTGGTGAAACTATTCTTTCACGTGATGATGCAAAACGTCACGAAGCATGGCAAGTGCTTGAAAAAGCATACGAAGAAAAAGAAACTGTTATCGGTGTTATCAACGGTAAAGTTAAAGGTGGTTTCACGGTTGAAGTTAGCAACATTCGTGCTTTCTTACCGGGTTCATTAGTTGATGTTCGTCCAATTCGTGACACAGCTCACCTTGAAGGTAAAGACCTAGAATTTAAAGTTATTAAGCTTGATCAAAAGCGTAATAACGTTGTTGTTTCTCGTCGCGCAGTTATCGAATCTGAAAGCAGCGTAGAACGTGATCAATTATTAGAGTCATTAGCAGAAGGCATGGAAGTTAAAGGTATCGTTAAGAACCTTACAGACTACGGTGCGTTTGTTGACTTAGGCGGCATTGACGGCCTACTTCACATCACAGATATGGCTTGGAAGCGTGTTAAGCACCCTAGCGAAATCGTAAATGTTGGTGATGAAATTCAAGTTAAAGTATTGAAATTCGACCGTGAGCGTACTCGTGTATCTCTAGGTATGAAGCAGTTAGGCGAAGATCCATGGGTTGCTATCGCTAAGCGTTACCCTGAAGGTGCTAAACTTTCTGGTCGCGTAACTAACTTAACTGACTACGGTTGTTTTGTTGAAATCCAAGAAGGCGTTGAAGGTTTAGTTCACGTTTCTGAAATGGATTGGACTAACAAAAACATCCACCCATCTAAAGTTGTTAACTTAGGTGACACTGTTGAAGTAATGGTACTTGAAATTGACGAAGAACGTCGTCGTATTTCTCTTGGCCTTAAACAGTGTATCCCGAACCCTTGGGAAGAGTTTGCTAAGAACTTCAACAAAGGTGATAAAGTATCTGGTAAGATCAAATCAATTACTGATTTTGGTATCTTTATCGGTCTTGACGGTGGTATTGACGGTCTTGTTCACTTATCTGATATTTCATGGGCTGGCGGTGAAGAAGCTGTTCGTGAATACAAGAAAGGTGATGAAATCTCAGCTGTTGTATTGCAAGTTGACCCAGAGCGCGAACGTATTTCATTAGGCGTTAAGCAAACTGAAGATGATCCATTTAATCAATACCTTGCAGATACTAAAAAAGGTGCTATTGTTACAGGTAAGATAGTTGAAGTTGATGCTAAAGGCGCTAAAATTGAATTAGCCGAAGGCGTTGAAGGATACTTACGTGTTTCAGACATCTCACGTGAGCGTATCGAAGATGCGACTACTGAATTATCTGTAGGCGACAGCGTTGAAACTAAGTTTATGGGTGTAGATCGTAAGAACCGCGCTATCAGCTTATCAATCAAAGCGAAAGACCAAGCAGACGAACGTGAAGCTATGGACAACTTAAACCAACCTGAAGATTCTGGTTTAAGTGCAATGGCTGAAGCGTTTAAAAACGCTAAAAGTTAATTTTAGCCAGGCAGCAGAGAAGGGCTTATAATAAGTTCTTCTCTTATTTAAAACCATTGGCGTGATGCTAAATGACACTGGGAGGTCGAATGACCAAGTCAGAACTCATTGAAAGATTAGCGGATAAATTAAGTCATTTGTCTGCGAAAGATGTAGAACAAGCTATTAAAGAAATACTCGAAATGATGGTGCAAACCTTATCCAAAGGTGATCGCATCGAAATTCGTGGATTTGGCAGTTTTTCGTTGCATTATCGAGCCCCACGCGTTGGGCGTAACCCTAAAACAGGTGAGTCTGTTAGCTTATCTGGTAAATATGTTCCGCACTTTAAACCTGGCAAAGAATTACGTGAGAGAGTGAATCTCTCGCTATCATAATTGAAAAAATTATGATCAAACGGCATGCTATCGCATGCCGTTTTTTTTCATTCAAATTTTTATTTATAGTAAAGGAATAGGCCGGTGAGACTATATCTTACGTTAATTATTATTTTATTATTATTAGTCGTCGCGTTCATTTTTGGTAGCCAAAATGAACAAACGTTTACTTTAAATTATTTAATTGCGCGTGCTGAAATTACCGTTGCAACGGCTGTAAGCTTGTTTACGGTTATTGGCTTTGTACTTGGGTTATTGTTTGCATTATTATGGAAACTTGTAAGACGAGTTAATTCTACAAAAACTATCAATGAAAAATAAAAAGTTGTATTTGCTATGCTAGGTCTCTTATTTTTACTTTTACCCGTAGCCATGGCTTATGGCTGGTTTATGGGCCGAAATAGCGTAAAGCAGAATACTCATAGTGCAAAGCAAAACCTATCCATTAAGTACTCAACCGGTTTAAATTATTTATTATCTAATCAACAAGATAAGGCAATAGAGTACCTTATTGATGCCTTTCAGGTTGAAGATGACACCGTTGAAGCACATTTTGCCATGGCAAATCTTTTTCGAAAAAGAGGTGAGCTCGATCGAGCACTAAAAATACATGAACATTTAGTGAGGCAGAAACATTTACCTTCAAAAGCAAAGCAACAAGCAGCGTTTGAATTAGGTAAAGACTTTCTTAGTGCGGGTTTATTTGACCGTGCAGAAGCCATGTTCCAAAAAATTATTAAGTCAAAAGATTACGATATTAAAGCGATCACCTTTTTGATGAAAATTTATCAGTCAACCAAAGACTGGCAGCAAGGGATTTTGCTGGCAAAAGCAATTATTAAGTCTAAAGATAAAAATTTATTACATAACTTAGCCAACTTTTATTGTGAATTAGCGACACTTGCTTTGGCGCAAGACAAGTTTATTGAAGTTGTTGAGTTACTTGAAAGCGCATTGAAGTACGATGCTAATTCTTGTCGGGCTAATTGGCTATTAGCTGAAATCTATGAAAATCATGAGCAATACAATGAGGCTTGTTTATGCTATCAAGCAATATATCAACAAGATAAAGAGTTTTTCCCTGATGTTATCGATAAAATGGAACACTGTTATCAACAGCTGGATGCCATTGATGAATTTTACGCTTTTATTAAGAAAGTGTATAACGAGACAGGGAGCTCGACAGCATTAATTAAAAATGTCACTTATGTTGAAAAAAAATATGGTGCAACGAAAGCATTAGAATTTATCCTCAGTGCTTTAAAACGTAGACCAACGATACGAGGGTTTAATCATTTCATAGAAATGCAAATGGCCAGCGACATTAATGAAACCAACTTAACCAATTTAGACATGATCAATGAATTAATCTCTACTTATTTGAGCGTAAAGCATCGTTATAATTGCCGTAATTGTGGATTTAATAGTAGCGTTCATTATTGGTCTTGCCCTTCATGCCATGATTGGGAACAATTAAAGCCTGTTCGTGGGCTTGAAGGCGAATAGTTTTAGTACAAGTTAGATAAAACCAAAATAGGAAACTCAATGTTAGATCCAAAAGTAGTTGTTGCATTAGACTTTGATAAGAAACAAGAGGCGTTGTCTTTTGTTGATAAAATTCAGCCAAGTGATTGTCGCTTGAAGGTAGGCAAAGAAATGTTTACTTACTTTGGCCCTGAATTTGTTAAACAACTTACAACGAAAGGATTTGATGTTTTTTTAGATCTTAAATTTCATGATATTCCAAATACAGTTGCTAAAGCAGTAACTGCAGCAGCAGATCTTGGTGTATGGATGGTTAACGTTCATGCCAGTGGCGGCACTGAAATGATGATTAAATCTAAAGAGGCACTAACCGCTTATGGTAATGATGCTCCACTGCTTATTGCTGTTACCGTATTAACAAGTATGGGGCAGGAAGATTTGAATGGCTTAGGTATAACCAAAACGCCAGCAGAACAAGTATTGTCGCTAGCAACGCTAACAAAAAATGCAGGCCTAGATGGTGTGGTTTGTTCTGCATGGGAAGCAGAAGCATTAAAGTCGGAACTTGGTACTGAGTTTAAGCTAATAACACCAGGAATAAGACCCGCAGGCGCAAGTAGTGATGATCAAAAGCGTATTATGACTCCAGAGCAAGCAATCGCGGTTGGTGTTGATTACCTTGTAGTTGGTCGACCGATCACTAAAGCAGAAGATCCGCACAGTGTATTACAACAAATTAATCTCTCTTTAAGTTAAGTTGACGCTGAAAAATAGCCTGAATACTTGACAGTTAATTAATTCGCTTCTAAACCTATAAATGTTGTTAACTAATTAACAGCATTTATAGGATGTATTAATGGAATATGTTATCGCACTTTACGTTAGCTTTATTCTCTTAGTATCTTGAACAAGGAACGAATAATATGAATAAATTTATACTCCCACCTTTAGCTATTCTTTTGTTTTCTTTCTGGTCAGTAAACGTTGTAGCTGTAGAAAACACAAAGGAAATCAAACCTTCGCTTGAACAAGTGAAACAAGCAATAATTGATCTTAATAATGCGGATGTTACGCAATTGTCTACACTAAAAGGGATCGGAGCTAAGCGTGCTCAAGCGATAATTGATTATCGTAATACGCACGGAAAGTTCACTTCTTTAGAGCAATTAATGGAAGTTAAAGGCGTTGGCAGTGGTTTTTTACAATCGAATAAAGGTTTAATAAAAATTTAATCTATGGGGAGGTAATAAGGCTTGTGTCTTATTATTCAGCCGAGAAAGCAAAACGCCAGTATCATACTGGCGTTTTTATTTTTAGGTAAGCCTATATCGCTTAGCTAAGTGTCTCAGGCTTGGTTGGACCTGCTGCAGCTCTACTACTTACATCCGCAATCATTGCCATTTTTCCAGATAATGAATGCGTTAAGCGCTCACTACTTTGTGCAAAAGCGGTAGGAAGTTCTGAAATAGTATTAATTGTTTCAGGCTTTACCATTGCTGACGATGCGTGACAACGTTTTCGTTGTGCTGATTTTTTCGTCGGTAGCTTAGCTTTCTTAGCTGATTTTACCTTTGGTTTTTTCACTTCGACTATAGGCTGTTGTTCAACTTTATTGTCTTCGCTTTCAACAGTAACCTCAACATTTTCTGTTACCGTTTTAGTTTCAGCAGTTACCTCTACTGATACTTCAGCCGTTTCTTTAACAGCCACTTGAGCTTTCTCTGCTGATATTTCAGCTACTGGCGGTTCATCAGCAACATCTTTTTTAACAGGACTTGTGCTCTCTGTTGATGCTTCAACAGCTTCGACTAAATCTTGTTGAAGTGGTACAGCCGTCGCTTCAGTTGTTACTGAGGTTTCAATCACTTCCGAAACTGTAACTTCTTCGGTAATCGAATCACTGCTAACCACGCTATTGCTCACTGCTTTTTCTTCGGTAGTTTGCTCAAATAACTCTTGCTGTACCTCAGCTTTAGCTTCCACTTTATCTGCTTCGTTAGCTGTTACATTAGGGTAACGAGCTTCAACAGGATCTGCGGTCACTTCGGTAGCGGCTAAAGTCGCTTGCTCGGCTTTAGCTTGGTCAAATTCAGCATTTATTTCAGCTTTATTTTCATTGTTTTGACGACGTCTTTGTCCATTGTTACGTAAATGGCGAGGTGAACGGCGACTACGTGGACGTTGTTCGTCACGCGCTTTGTTGTCGTTATTTTCGCTAGATACTGCTTCAACAGGTGCGGTAGCTTCAGGTGAATTAACCGCTGTTACTACAGGTGTTTCATCAGTTGTGGCAACGCTATCGTCAGGTCTTCTTACTTTTTTACGGTTGTTACGACGTTGACGACGTTCAGCTACTTTTTCCTCTTTAGGCTTTTGTGGGCGAGGAGTTGTTGGCTTACGAGCTGGCTTAGTTTGCTGCTCTTTAGACTCATTCTCTTTAGCATTAGTACGCTTGTCGTTTCTATTGTCGCTGCGATTATCGTTTCTGTTTTCATTCTTACGATTATTTCTGCGAGGATTTTGACGTCCACGACCTTGGCGGTTGTCATTTCTATTTGAACGAGGTTTTTGTGGTGCTTTTACTGGTTCTGCAACCACTTCTTCAGTAGCGACTAATCCTTTAATCCATGAAATAAAGCTACCGAATAATGTTTTCTCAGTTTTTACTTCAACAGGTTTAACTTCTGCTTTTGGCTTGGTTGGAGCTTGCTTGGGTGCTGACATACCTTGAAGAATAGGTTCATCTTTCTTTGCTGACTCTTTAGCAAATTTAGGCATCACCGCTTCTTCTGGTGCTGCTTCTATTACCGGTACATGGTAGCTTGCTTCTGCAATTGTTTCGTCTTGACGAACACGTAGTACTTCATACTGTGGTGTATCCATGTTTGGATTTGGTATGATTAAGACTCTTACACCATGATGTTTTTCTACGTGGAATACGGAACGACGCTTTTCGTTAAGTAAGTAAGTAGCAACAGGCACGGGAACTTGTGCTTGTACTTGTAAAGTATTGTCTTTAATGGCTTCTTCTTCCATTAAACGTAACACTGATAATGCTAATGACTCAACGCCACGTACATGACCTGTACCGTTACAACGCGGGCATACACCTTGGCTAGTTTCACCAATTGATGGGCGTAGGCGTTGACGAGACATTTCAAGTAAACCAAAACGAGAAATACGACCCAATTGAATACGCGCACGATCTTGCTTAACAGCATCTCGCATACGATTTTCAACTTCACGTTGATGACGAACAGGGGTCATATCAATAAAATCAATAACCACTAAACCGCCCAAATCACGTAAACGTAATTGACGTGCTACTTCGTCAGCAGCTTCTAAGTTAGTATTAAATGCCGTTTCTTCAATATCACTGCCTTTTGTTGCGCGTGCAGAGTTAATATCGATTGACGTCATAGCTTCTGTTGGGTCAATAACTATTGAGCCGCCAGAAGGCAATCTTACTTCACGTTGAAAAGCTGATTCTATTTGAGTTTCTATTTGGTAATGTGTGAATAAAGGCACGTCGTTAGTGTAAAGCTTAACTTTACTGGCAAAGTCAGGACGTACCACTTCAATATGTTTTTTAACACTTTCGAACGTTTTAGGACGATCGATAAGTACTTCACCAATATCACGGCGTAAATAATCGCGAATAGCGCGTAAAATAACATTAGTTTCTTGATGAATTAGAAATGGGGCAGGGCGGCTAGCTGCGGCTTCTTCAATGGCTTTCCAGTGATGAAGTAACACACTTAAATCCCATTCAAGCTCATCGTAATCTTTACCAACACCTGCGGTACGAACAATTAAGCCCATACCTTTAGGTAGGTCTAATTTACTTAATGATGCTTTTAAATCAGACCGTTCATCACCTTCAATACGGCGTGAAATACCACCAGCACGAGGATTGTTTGGCATTAATACTAAATAACTACCTGCTAAGCTGATGAAAGTAGTTAGTGCTGCGCCTTTTTGACCTCGTTCTTCTTTGTCAATTTGAACAATAACTTCTTGGCCTTCGGTTAATACATCCTTTATGTTTGGACGACCTTGAAAAGAATAACCTTTAGGGAAGTATTCGCGGGCAATTTCCTTCATTGGTAAGAAGCCATGGCGATCGGCACCATAGTCAACAAATGCAGCTTCTAATGAAGGCTCAATACGTGTGATTTTAGCTTTATAAATATTTGATTTTTTTTGTTCATGACCAGGACTTTCGATATCTAAATCGTAAAGTTGTTGACCATCAACAAGGGCTACACGCAATTCTTCTGATTGTGTAGCATTGATTAACATACGTTTCATAGTTCTTGTGACTCATTATTTTAGTCACAACACACCATGCGTAGAACACAAAGCAATCTGTTGCTATGGTAACAGCAATTTGTCATCCTCACGGGTGTCAATCTTACTGCGCCATATTACACAGTAAGCTGTTAAAAAATCTGATTGTATCGTTTACTTTATTGCAATAACAATAAAGAGAATTTTGTCTTTATGTGCTCAGCTAGCGTGCTGCGCTATTTCGATAAGTTTTCTGATAATACTACTGATGTCATTCAGTATTTGTCTTTATGACGTTTTACTTATCGATTTTTATATAAATAAGCTCTATTGGGCAGGGATAAATGTTTATGCTATTTGTTCGACAAGATACACACGTCAACGTTTGCAATAGGCTTTTCTCTTATCAAGTCATCCATTTAGGTGCTTGAAAAGGTAGCCGCATTCTGTCCTCTTACGCCTCTTATAAAGCTTGCGTTTTTTGTTACTTTTATTGGATAACATTAGTAACCCTCTTATTATCTCACTTTTTATAAGAAAAAGGCAATTAAATAAAGATGTTAATTACATAAATTGTCGAAAACTTATGATAAACTTCATGCTATGAATGATACTACAAAACCCCAAGTCCGCTTTATTACAGTAGATAGTGAAGATGAAGGACAAAGAATAGACAATTACCTTTTAAAAACTTTAAAAGGTGTTCCTAAAAGCATGATTTATCGTTTATTAAGAAAAGGTGAGATCAGAGTAAATAAAAAGCGTACTAAACCTGAGTACAAACTAGTAAACGAAGATATTATTCGCGTAGCTCCTATTCGGATCTCAGAAAATAGTAATGAGGTGTCAACTAAACTAAGTGTGGTTGCTAATCTTGAAAAGCAAATACTCTTTGAAGATGATCGATTAATTGTTATTAATAAGCCATCTGGTATGGCTGTACATGGTGGTAGTGGCCTAAGTTTTGGGTTAATCGAAGCGCTTAGGGCATTAAGACCCGATGCGCGCATGCTTGAGTTAGTGCATCGTCTTGACCGAGATACCTCAGGCTGTTTAGTTGTTGCAAAAAAACGTTCAGCATTACGAAACTTGCATGAACAACTTCGAAATAAAACAGTACAAAAATTTTACCATGCGCTCGTTAAGGGGCGTTGGTCTGCAAAATTAACTAAAGTATCAGAGTCGCTTAAAAAGAATGATTTAAAATCAGGCGAACGTGTTGTCATCGTTGATAACATTAATGGGAAAGAATCTGAAACGCGTTTTAAAGTGCTACAACATTATCAAGGTGCAACCTTAGTAAGGGCGTTTCCTGTGACAGGAAGAACACATCAAATTAGAGTACATTGCCAAGTGAAAGGGCATCCTATTGCCTGTGATGCTAAATATGGACACCCTGACTTTGACGCGCACATGAATAGCTTAGGGCTAAAACGTTTATTTTTGCATGCCGCGAGTATTGAATTTACGCATCCATTAACAGAGCAAAGGCTAAAAATAGAAGCGCCTTTAGATCCTACGTTAGAAAAAAGTTTAAAAAAATTAACTAAAGGGCATAACTAAAGAGGTTAGTTCGATAATTAGAAAAGCTGCTATTACCTAGCAGCTTTTTTTTGGTAAATATATTAATAAAGCTTACTGATTGGATTGAAGTGCTAACACATCAACATTAAACTCACTAAGCAGTTCTGTCAGTTTAATTAATGGTAGTCCTATTAAGCTGTTAGGGTCATCACCCTCTAAACGTTCAAATAAGCAAATACCAAGTCCTTCACTTTTAAAGCTTCCCGCACATTTTAGCGGCATTTCTGCTTTTACGTAATTTATAATGGCTTGTTGACTTAACACCTTAAAATGCACATGAAAAGGTTCAACTAACGATTTAGCCACTTGTGCTTCACTATCATAAACACATAGCCCTGTATAAAAGGTGATACATTTCCCACTAAATTGAGATAACTGTGCGATTGCATTTTCTACCGTATGTGGTTTACCTAAGATATTGCCATCACATACGGCAACTTGGTCCGAGCCAATAATAAGCGCATTAGCGTGACTTAATGCAACGGCTTTTGCTTTTTCTATTGCTAAACGTTCAACGAGTGCGATGGGAGCTTCATTCACTTTTGCACTTTCATCTATGTTAGGTTTGGCCGTAATAAAGGGAATATTTAGCTTTTGCAGTAGTGATTGTCGAAAAGGCGAAGTTGATCCTAAAACAAGTGTTTTCATGTAAATGACTCAATATTTAAACAGATACCTGCTAATATATGGCTTATATTGAGTTTTTAAACAAATTTAGCGAATTTTCTTTTGACACTTGCCTTGATGGGCATTATTATGCGCGCCTTATGCAGAATCTTAAACTTCCGATAACGATAAGTCCGATAAAAAGCGCACAGCAACGCTCAGTGTGTGACGGGGTATATGACTCTTCGGAAATGAATAGATTGCTTGCGGCATGCGAAAGCTGTTGTGAGCATATACATGTTAATGTAAAGTTTGATGTGGATGAGCTTGGCTTGGTAGTAATATCAGGTAAAGGATCGGCAACAATTTCATTAGCGTGTCAGCGGTGCAATGAACCATTTGAGCATAAATTGGATTTGAATTTTCAATTCAGTCCAGTAAAGAATGAAGAAGCCGCTGAAAATTTGCCGTCATATTATGACGCAATTGAATTAGATGAAAATGGTGAAGTGAACTTGCGAGAGTTAGTGGAAGAAGAGTTATTACTCGACATTCCATTAATACCAAGGCATGAACTTAAACAATGTCAATCTCCATCTGACAGCGTTTGGGGTGAATTGCCTGAAGAGCTTGATAAGCCGAATCCATTTGACGTATTGAAACAACTTAAGTAATTAACCGATTTTAGGAGTTAGGCAATGGCAGTTCAAAAGAGCAAAAAGTCTCGTTCTAGACGTGGCATGCGCCGTTCACATGACGCATTAACAACAGAAAACTTATCAGTAGATCCAGTATCTGGTGAAACACACCGTCGTCATCACGTTACCGCTGATGGCTTTTATAAAGGTGTTAAAGTAATCGCTAAATAAGCGAAATTACTTTGAATAGTCTAACCCTAGCGTTAGATGTTATGGGGGGCGATAAAGGCCCCCTTGTAACGATCCCAGCTGCAATTATGGCAATTGAAAAAATGCCACAGTTGCATCTTTTTCTTTGTGGTGATGAAAATATAATTACCTCAACGCTTCTTGAATACTCTTTTTCACAACACCCCCAATTAACTATTATTTCATCGACTGAAAATGTGGCTATGGATGAAAAACCGTCTAGTGCGCTAAGGACTAAGCGAAATTCGTCTATGCGTAAAGCGTTGGATTTAGTTGAACAAGGTAAAGCTCACGCTTGTGTCAGTGCTGGTAATACGGGGGCGTTATTTGCGATGGCACATTATGTATTAAAAACATTGCCAGGAGTCGAACGTCCAGCATTAATCTCTTCTTTACCTACGCACGATGAAAACAAACACGTTTTCATGCTTGATTTAGGCGCTAATGTCTTTTGTGAAGCTAACATCCTTTATCAGTTTGGTTTAATGGGCTCTGTATTAGCAGAACAAGTAGGTGACATTTCAGCACCCAGAGTTGCGTTACTTAATATGGGTGAAGAAGAAATAAAAGGGAGCGACCATATAAAATTAGCGGCAACTAAACTTCATGCAAATTCATCTATTAATTATGTTGGTTTTGTTGAAGGAAATGATATTTTTACCAATAAAACAGATGTTATTGTTTGTGATGGTTTTGTTGGTAATGTTGCGTTAAAAACCTGTGAAGGTGTTGCTCAGCTTGTCTATCAAAAGCTACATAAAATTCTTTCAGCGCACTTTTTTGCGCGTATTATAGGTAAAGTTCTCTCTCCTGCATTAAAAAAACTGTTTAAATCCTTGAACCCCGACCAGTATAACGGCGCAAGTCTGATAGGATTGCGCGGCATTGTGGTTAAAAGCCACGGTAACGCCAGTGTGAAAGCATTTGAAGCTGCGATATATGAAGCGGTTAAAAATGTAGAACGACAAGTACCTGAAAAAATAAAGGTAGCGTTAGAACAAGGGTTAATCGAACAAACATTTACTGAATAATAACTGAGGTTATATTTAGTAATCTGCTATTTAGGTAAAAACATGAAAAATAATTTAGCTTTTATATTTCCAGGTCAAGGCTCTCAAACGGTAGCGATGTTGAGCGACTTTGCAAACAACGATGTTGTTCAAAATACGTTTAAAGAGGCGTCTGATGCGCTTGGCTACGATGTTTGGTCGTTAGTTAATCAAGGCCCTGCTGAAAAGCTTAATCAAACAAATTTTACTCAGCCAGCCTTATTAACAGCAAGTGTTGCTTTATGGCGGTTGTGGTTATCAACAACTCCTATTAAGCCTAGCGTTATTGCAGGTCATAGTTTAGGTGAATACTCTGCATTAGTGTGTGCGAATGTTTTAACATTGTCAGATGCCGTAAAACTTGTTGAAAAACGTGGTGAGTTTATGCAAACGTCAGTACCTGAAGGTGTGGGCGCTATGGCGGCCGTTATTGGCTTAGCTGATGACGCCATTATTCAAGCTTGCGCAGAAGGCGCACAAGAGCAAGTGGTTTCAGCGGTTAATTTTAATTCACCAGGGCAAGTAGTGATTGCGGGCAATAAAGAAGCGGTAGAGCGTGCTGGCGAATTGTGTAAAGCGGCGGGGGCTAAACGTGTTTTACCATTGCCTGTTAGCGTACCTTCTCATTGTGCATTAATGAAAGATGCTGCAGAAAAGCTAGCGCTTGAGTTAGATAAAATAGAATTAAACTCGCCAGACATTCCCGTTATTAATAATGTTGATGTTATCGCTCAAACTGATATCGCTGAAATAAAAGCGGCATTAGTCAAACAATTATATAGCCCCGTTCGCTGGACAGAAACAATTGAAAAATTTGCTGCAAGTGGTATTACCCAAGCACTTGAAGTTGGTCCAGGTAAAGTATTACAAGGTTTAGTTAAACGCATTAATAAATCAATAACCTGTGTATCGTTAAATGACGATGCATCACTCGTTAAAGCACAAGAATTAGTGAAGGAATAAATATGTTTTCATTAACAGGTAAAGTTGCCTTAGTAACAGGGGCAAGCCGTGGTATTGGTAAGGCAATTGCTACACAATTACAAACGTTAGGCGCTACGGTTGTTGGTACAGCAACATCAGAGCATGGTGCAGAAAAAATTAGTGAATATTTAGGTAATAGCAATGGCATGGTACTAAACGTTACTGACGATGCCTCAATTGATGCAATGTTTGCACAAATCAAAGAAAAACATGGCGGCGTTGATATTTTAGTTAATAATGCGGGCATAACACGCGATAATTTATTTATGCGTATGAAAGACGCAGAGTGGAATGACATTATTGATACGAACTTATCGTCAGTGTTTAAAATTAGTAAAGCGGTTATGCGCCCTATGATGAAACAGCGCCATGGCCGTATTATTAATATCGGTTCAGTGGTTGGCACTATGGGTAATGCGGGGCAAGTAAATTACGCCACAGCCAAAGCTGGATTGATCGGATTTACAAAATCTTTAGCAAGAGAAGTTGCATCTCGCAACATAACAGTAAATACTGTTGCTCCTGGTTTTATCGACACAGATATGACGCAAACGTTAACTGATGAACAAAAAGAAGGCATTTTTGCTCAAGTACCAGCTAATCGTTTAGGTAAACCTGAAGAAATCGCGCAAGCGGTTGCTTTTTTAGCGTCAGATGCTGCAGCGTATATTACAGGTGAAACATTACATGTAAATGGTGGCATGTATATGGTTTAATCAATTTTAAGTTAATTAATTGATTAAATTAAGAAAAAAAGCATAATAATAAACTGTCTACAGGTTAGACCAGCATAAAAAGCAAAGGTATAAGCTTGCATGGTTAGCTTTAGACGAATACACTACACGCAATTATGAAAAATTGTATTTTCTAGTAAAGGAAAAAAAATGAGTACTATCGAAGAACGCGTAAAAAAAATTACTGTAGAGCAATTAGGTGTAAGCGAAGATGAAGTTAAAACAGCTGCTTCTTTCGTTGATGATTTAGGTGCTGACTCTTTAGATACAGTAGAATTAGTCATGGCGTTAGAAGAAGAGTTTGATACTGAAATCCCTGATGAAGAAGCAGAAAAAATCACAACTGTGCAAGCAGCTATTGATTACGTTACTGCTAACCAGTAATTTCAATAATCAGGCGGTTCTTACCGCCTGATTTGTTTTTTGACTACGTATTTTCCAAATAATACGTATCCCTCACTATTATTTACATTTCTATCGGAGGCAACTCACCTATGCGGCGTGTTGTAGTTACCGGTCTTGGTATGTTAAGCCCTTTAGGCAATACTCCTGAAACTACTTGGCAAAATCTTTTGTTAGGTAAAAGTGGCATAAGCAATATCGAGCATTTTGATACTTCAGAGTACACCACTAAATTTGCAGGTCTAGTGCAAGGTTTCCAAGCGCAAGACTATATGGCTAAAAAAGAAGCTAAGAAAATGGATCTTTTTATTCAATATGGCGTAGCTGCTGGTGTGCAAGCAATAAAAGATTCAGGTCTTGAAATTAATGATGATAATGCACATCGTATTGGCGCTGCTGTAGGCGCAGGTATTGGTGGGTTAGGTCTGATCGAAGAAAACTTCGAGAAAATGTTACGTACCAGCCCTCGAAAATTGTCACCATTTTTTGTACCGTCGACCATCATTAATATGATCGCAGGTCACTTATCTATTATGTTTGGCTTAAAAGGGCCTAATATTTCAATTGTTACGGCGTGTACTAGTGGCGTACATAATATTGGGCATGCCGCACGTATGATAGCGTATGGCGATGCTGATGCGATGGTGGCAGGTGGTGCTGAAAAAGCGTCAACTAAAATGGGGATGGGAGGCTTTGGAGCAGCGCGTGCATTGTCAACACGTAACGATGCGCCAGAGTTAGCGTCTCGCCCTTGGGATAAAGACCGTGACGGTTTTGTCTTAGGTGATGGTGCGGGTGTATTAGTACTCGAAGAGTACGAAACAGCCAAAGCTCGTGGCGCTAAGATATATGCGGAACTTGTTGGTTTTGGTATGAGTGGCGACGCTTATCATATGACATCACCACCAGCTGACGGTGAAGGTGCGGCTCGTTCAATGCAAAATGCAATTAACGATGCAAAAGTTGATTTAACAAAAATTGGTTACATTAATGCCCATGGTACTTCAACACCTGCAGGCGATATTGCTGAAACCAATGCAGTAAAAACTGTTTTTGGCGAGCATGCTTATAATACGATGGTTGGTTCAACTAAATCGATGACAGGTCACTTATTAGGTGCTGCAGGTTCGGTTGAGGCAATATTTACGATACAAGCGCTAGTGAATAATCAAGTACCACCCACCATTAATTTGGATAATCCTGATGAAGGTTGTGATCTTGATTACATTCGCGGCCAAGCACGCGATGTTAACCTTGAATACGGTTTATGTAATTCGTTTGGCTTTGGTGGCACAAACGGTTCGTTATTATTTAAAAAGATATAACCCATTGGTGAATGTTAATTGAGCGATTAGCTGTTTTTATTACAGAACGTTAAAAAACAGCTTGAATAGCAATCGATAAGCTTGAATACTGTCTTCAGTATTCAAGCTTTTTTATTTCTTATGCTTTATCAATCCATTAATGGTGTTCAACAAAATCAGCTATCAAGTCGTGATCGTGGCTTTGCTTATGGCGATGGTTTTTTTACCACGGCTAAAATAAACAATGGCGTGATTGAATTTAAGGTTGAACACCTTAAGCGCTTAAAAAAATCGAGTACTGTACTTAATATAACGCCTATTGATTTTGAGCAGCTTGATCAAACCATCACAACACTGGCGCGAAGCTATTCACTCGCTGTCATAAAAGTCGTGATCACTGCTGGAGAGGGCGGGCGAGGCTATGCTCGTGTGCAATCACAATCTCCTACTATTGTTATTGCTATTTTTGAATTTCCGTCACATTACCTTCAATGGCAACAATTAGGCATTAATTTAGGTGTTGCTCAAACACAACTGGGCTTAAATCCTTTACTACAGGGGATAAAACATTTAAATCGCCTAGAACAAGTTATTATTAGGGCTGAGCTTGATAAATTAACCTATGACGATATTGTGGTATGCGACTTAAACAACCAAATAATTGAAACTTCTTGCGCAAATATATTCTGGCAACAAGGTAATGTGTGGTTTACGCCAGTATTAACTAACGCCGGGGTTAATGGTGTTATTCGTCAGAAAATTTTGACTTTGTTTCCTGAGGTAAGAGAAGTTGAAGTTAACGTAAATGAATTACACAATGTCGATGCGATGTTTATTTGTAACTCAGTGATGGGGATTGTGCCTATTAACACCTTTCACGAAAAAAAACTGGCTAATAAAAGCAATGTTTTTAGCCAATGTTTAGGATTAGCTAGTGATTAAAATTCAACGTCTTTTTAAAATAATATTGATATTAACTGTATTACTAATAGCGACGATATTAGCGGGTGTTAAGTTGATAACGCACAAACTTGATCAACCGCTTACACTAAAGCAACCTCAGTTATTAACCATAGCCCCTGGCAGCAATGTTAATCAGTTTACTCGCGAATTAATGAAACGCGGCATGATCAGCTCGCGGTTATGGCTAAAGAGTTATGTAAAGCTTTTTCCTGAACAAGGAGAAATTAAAGCGGGTACTTATCAAGTTCTCCCTAAAATGAATGCAAAGCAATTACTTTCATTATTAACGACAGGGCAAGAACATCAATTTAGCATCACGTTTATTGAGGGCTCTACGTTTAAGGAGTGGTTAGTTTTACTCAAAAATCATCCCGCTGTTATACACACGCTAAAATCAAATAATTATAATACGGTAACTCAACAGCTAAAGTTAGTGGAAGGGCACCCTGAAGGGCTTTTTTTCCCTGATACTTATTTATTTACAGCGAATACTACCGACGTTGATATTTTACTGCGAGCAAGGCAACAAATGTCGGCCTTACTAGCAAAAGAGTGGCAAAGTAGAGAACAAAACTTACCTTATAATACGCCTTACCAAGCATTAATTATGGCGTCGATTATCGAAAAGGAAAGTGGACGATTTGCCGAGCATCAACTTATTTCGTCTGTTTTTGTTAATCGTTTGCATAAAAAAATGCGACTTCAAACCGATCCTACTGTTATTTATGGGTTAGGGGAGCGCTATAAAGGCGATATTAAACGCAAACATTTAAAAGAAAAAACGCCTTATAACACCTATCGTATTAATGGTTTACCACCAACACCTATAGCAATGCCAGGTAAGTCAGCCATTTATGCCACCATGCACCCAGAGGCATCTAATTACTATTATTTTGTTAGTAATGGGCAGGGAAAGCACATTTTTTCCAGTGACTTAAAAGCGCATAATCAAGCGGTTGCTAAGTATCAATTACGATAAGTGCCTAGTTTAGTAACGTATGCCATTCTTTTTCATAAGCTAAACTTCCCCAAAGTGCATGAGCTAAAGCAATATCTTCAAGCTCTTTTATTGGAGTCGCTTTACTGAGAGCCTTTTTGTTAACATCAAAATTAAAAGACAAGGGGGCTTTTTGTGGTTGAAGAATAACCACTTTGTTATTTTTCATGTAAGCGAAGTTGTCAGCATATTGCATTATAGCTCTGCCTCCTGAGTTATTAGCCGTTAAATCATGACCTAGCATTGGTGATTTATTTTCAACGCCCATTAATGAGAGCAATGTTGGTGCTAAATCAATTTGACTCACTATACGTAGGTCGATTTGTGGCTCCATACCTGAATTTAAAATAATACCCGGAATATGAAAGTTATTAATAGGGACTAAATTTTGACCTAGCGCTCTAGCATCATGGTCGGCAACGATTAAAAATAGGGTGTCTTGCCAATAAGGTTGTTGTTTGGCTTTAGCTATGAACTTCCCTAAGGCATAGTCAGCATACTGAATGGCTTTATGACGAGATAATTCTTTATCATCATATAGTGCTAATTGCGCTGAAGTATAAGCAATAGGAGTCACTATGTTTTCAGGAATTTCAAAGGGATCATGGTTACTCGACGAGAAAATAAAACTAAAAAAGGGTTGATTAGCTTTATGCAGTTGAGTTAACTCAACATTTGCTTGCGTGAATAAGTCTTCATCGCTAGCCCCCCAAGAGCCAACAAAGTTAGGTTTTTTAATATCTTTAAAGTCAACAATATGGTCAAAACCATTTCCTAAGAAAAAGCTTTTCATATTATCGAAATGACTTTCACCGCCATAAATAAACTGTGTCTTGTAATTATTCGCTTTTAAAAGGCTCGCAATGGTAAAAAAATTTTGCTGGGATTTATCAAGTTTCACAACCGCTCGTGCGGGAGTTGGGGGAAAACCGGTAATTACCGCTTCAATTCCTCTTACTGAGCGAGTGCCTGTGGCGAATAAACGCTTAAATGCCCAACCCTCATTACTTAATTTATCTATTTCAGGGCTCAGGTTTAGCCCTCCTAAAGATGATACAAATTGAGCTCCTAAACTTTCTTCCAAAATAATAACAAGATTTTTTGTAGGGCCTTGATAGGTAGGTAAACGAGTGCTCAATGACGGTTTATGAGGGGTGTTAAATGATCGAAGAGGTATCTTTGATTGTTGTTGAACAATACTGATAATTTTTTCTTTAGGCATTTTCCCATAAATTTTTGCCGAATTTTTCTCATTGCCCATCTGTTTGTAGGCATAACTTACGCTGTAAATTGAGTTTAATGTTAAAGAATTAATTAGTGGATCAGTTGAAAAGTAAACTAAAGCAGGATTAATTGGGCGATGACCTAAGGTACCTCGAGCGCATAGAAAAAGAGCCACGAATAATATAAAAAAAGACGTTACACGAGCCGTTGGAGGAATTCCGCGGGTAGAGTGCCCTTGTTTAATTATGTACTGTGATAATTTCTTAATAAATACAAAAATTAAAGTTAAAGCTGTGGTCACAATAATTAATGTTAATAAATGACCATTAACAAGCATTTTTATTACTTCGTTAGGGTAAGTTAGGTATTCAATAAACAACCGATTAGGCCTTAAGCCATATTCATTAATAAATGCAGGAGTAGCTAATTCAAAAAAGAGTACTCCCATAAAAATAAGAATAAAAACTAAATTTAATCTGTTTAACCAACTATTGTGAAATTTAGAATAAAGCAACCAAGGGTGAAATATTGCGGGTAAAATAAGGCAATAGCCTATAGTACTTAAATCGATTCTTAAACCATTAAATAGTAGCGTTATAATGGTGTTTACGTCATGTAAACGGTCGGATTGCCAAAGCATAAAGCCAAGTCTTGTGATAAATAAACTGGTAATTAATAAAAGTGAAAATAGTACAAAAGGACGAAGTATATTAATTAGGGCAGTTATCATTATTATATATTCTTATTTTAAGCTTAGTTATATATTCTAAGCAGCAAAACTTAAGATAATCTGAATTGTAAATCAATAGTTTTTAGTACATATGTGCACTTAAATTAATATTAGGTTTCAATAAACAAGTTTGATAAAATTTGATTATCAAATAAAGCTAACTGCATCTTTATTAAGCGAATCAACGTGAATGAATAGAGAAAAAATAATGAATAAAGGGTTTATGGTCGTTTTCGACGGTAGCAATGGTGCTGGTAAAACAACGGTGATTAACGAAGTTGAGAAATACCTTAATCAAAAAAGCTTAGATGTTATTTTAACGAGAGAGCCTGGTGGTACACCTATTGGTGAGAAAATTCGCGAAGTGATTTTAGACCCAACAACACCTGAAATGTGCGATATAACCGAGCTCATGTTGTTCGGTGCAGGCCGAGCGCAGCACATACAAGAGAAAATTATCCCCGCATTATCCGCTGGAAAGATAGTGATTTCAGACCGATTTGACGCAGCCACTTTCAGTTTTCAACATTATGCGCGTGGTATTGATGTAAACACCATCACCAGCATTAATAATTTAGCGCTCAATGGCTTTCAGCCTACGATGAATATTATTTTAGATTTAGATCCTACCGAAGGGCTTAAAAGGGTGAAAAGTCGAGGTGAAGGGCTTGATCGTTTGGAAGACGAAAAGTTAACGTTTTTAACCAAAGCAAGAAATGGCTATTTAACGCAAGCGGAGCAACAGCCGAGTAAATTTCGCATTGTAGATGCTTCACAATCTAAAGAAGCGGTATTAAACGATGTGCTAAATATTATTGACTCTTTGTTAATAAGCCATAATAAAAGCTTGGCCGCTAATGAAAGTAAATAATAGTGTGTTAGCCGAACAGCAGCGTTCGTTGTCATCTTTAATTGAGCAACAACGTATGCCGCATGCTTTTGTTATAACAGAGGCTGCTGATATACATAACCGTCAGCTGGCGCATTGGTTGATTAGTGTACTTGCTTGCGATCACCCTTTTAACGAGCAAGGCGTTTTATTTGCTTGTGATCAATGTAAATCATGCCAGTTACTCAACAGTCAGGGCCACCCTGATCATTTAAATATATTACTTAGTGGTAATGCTATTGGCGTTGACCAAATCCGAAAGGTTATTACATTCTTTGAAAAAACGGCTTTGTTAGGAAAAAATCAATCAGTTGTGGTTGAAGCCGCAGAAAAAATGACAGAATCTGCTGCGAATGCATTGCTAAAAACACTCGAAGAGCCTACCGCTAATAGCCATATTATTTTACTTGCGACAGAAATTGAACGTTTATTACCGACAATTATTAGTCGATGTCGTCATATTGCGCTAAGAGGTAATAGCAACTCACCCCAAATAGCGATTAATAAAAATAGTGATGATGTTTTTGCGTCTTTAACGGCTGAAAGTGAATTACCCGATAGCGCGTTATTCAACGAATTCACACTGCTGTTTTACCAATTTTTAGCTCAACCAGCACAGCGCAGCCAAGTGTTAGCATTTATGCAAGAGCATATACAATCGTTGAATTGGTGTGAGTCACTCATCGTTAATATTATGCGCATGAATCAACGTTGGTTAAAAATTTCTGAAAATACTGTGTTAGATCAACAGGTACTTGCACGTTTACAACAATTAACGCATGATGATATATGGCAGTTACAATTATTGAACAATGCGTGCAAAAAGCAGATAATGACATTAACGCAAGCTAATCGTGCTTTTCAACTTGAAAAATTGCTTGCTGAAATGTCTCACTATTTAACTCAAGCAGATAAACTATAGGTATATTGTGGAAATTATCCAATTAGAATTTGTAAGCGAAAGAGATTTATATTTAGCCTATATGCCTTTTTTGAAAAATGGCGGCTTATTCCTTCGCACTCCTGAGCCTATTGACCTTGGTACAGAAATAAAACTAATTGTCACTTTACCTGATTCACTAGAAGAGTCTGAAATTGAAGGCAAAGTTGTTTGGGTTACACCGGTAGGTTCTCAAAATGGTACGCCAGCGGGAATTGGTATAAGTTTTGTTGAAGACCCCGACAATGTTAGAATTCAAATCGAAAAGTCAATTACACGTATGCTTAACTCGTCTGAACCTAGCTTTACTATGTAGCCTTATTATCGTTTAACCTTACTTTTCTCGCACGCTAATTGCGCGTTTTTATATGCGCGCATTCTTTTACATTTTATTTACCGTTATTTAAGGAATTTTTTTTGTATATCGACTCACATTGCCACCTCGATCGTTTAAAACTTGAAGAATTTGGGCATGATCTCAATCAAGTTGTTGCTAGTGCCGAAGCGGCATTAGTAAAAAAAATGCTTTGCGTCAGTGTTACATTAGCCGATTTCCCGAAAATGGTTGAGCAAACAAATGTTTTTGATCAAGTGCTGTTAAGTTGTGGTACTCATCCATTAAATCAAGAAGATGAAGTTGATCAAAATCAGCTTTATACATTAGCTCAGCATAAACGAGTTATTGCGATTGGCGAAACAGGCTTAGATTATTTTTATGCACCTGAAACTAAAGCAGTACAAATAGATTCTTTTCGTAAACATATTCGTGTCGCAAAGCTGTTGAATAAACCATTAATTATTCATACTCGAGATGCAAGACAAGACACCTTAGACATTATGCGAGAAGAAGGGGCGGCAGAAGTTGGTGGCATTTTACATTGCTTTACTGAATCTTGGGAAATGGCTGAGCAAGCAATAGCCATGGGCTTTTATATCTCATTTTCAGGTATTTTAACCTTTAAAAATGCACATGAACTACGAGATGTTGCTAAGCAAGTGCCTGAAGATAAAATATTAATAGAAACCGACGCGCCTTATCTTGCACCCGTTCCTCATCGCGGTAAACAAAATCAGCCAGCCTATGTAGTAGAAGTTGCCAAGCATTTAGCCAGTATTCGTGGCCAGTCGGTTGAGGAAATTGCCGCAATAACTACACAAAATTTTGATACGTTATTTAACCTGAACTCGGTTTAAGAGATGTTTAACAATTTGAAATGTAAGCAAAAAATATTTTATTATCTCTCTAGTTTGATAGTTTTTCTACTTTAGTTCTAAATATAAGCAAGGCAAATTTCGCGTCAATAGCCAGTCTATTGCAAGTAAATTTAACGCAGAAGTAAGGAAAAATAGCTGCTAGAGAAACTTAAATTAAACGAATAAAAAAAAGCCCGAAACGTGTAATTTCGGGCTCAGGGGTATGGCTCAAAAGGAGATGAGCCTTGCGCTAATTAACTTGGTTTACTGCTAGAGTATAACTGTCAAATATAACTAACTTACTGTTGCGAGCAGCGGTTAATAAATAACCATGGCATTAATTGTAGTGTAAAGTTATCCAAAAGCTAGTAAAAACAGCAAAAAATTTATCTCTTTGTTTCGCTTTGTTTTTTTAAACTTATTCTTTTCGTTTCTTAAAATTACAAATAATATTTTATAACTTAGTCATAGGTAATTCACAACTTATTCACAACCGCGTTTAAGTTATATCATTTCGCCTAAAGGAGCGAGCACTTAGAACGATATAAGCGACAGAAGAACAAATAAAATAGATATATCTACAAACATATAACCTCTGCCTTTAAACTCTCGCTAAGTGATCACTTTCTTATACTGGTTGGTATAATATGTTTTAACTTAGATTACTTTTATAAAAATCAATAAGTCCTGCGGTAGAGCTATCTAGCGAGTCATTAATGTCTGATGACTCTAATTCTTTTTCAATATTGTTCGCTAAACTTTTTCCTAACTCAACACCCCATTGGTCGAATGAACATATTTGTAAAATAATACCTTGAACAAATATTTTGTGTTCGTAAAGTGCAATTAAACTACCAATTGAACGTGGTGAAATACGTTTCATTAAAATACTGTTAGTTGGACGATTGCCTTTATGTACTTTATGCGGTGCTACATTGTTTATGTAGTCAGGTTGGCGGCCTTTTGCTTTTAAATCAGCGCGTACTTGCTCTTCATTCACCCCCTGCATAAGTGCTTGAGTCTGCGCAAAGTAGTTAGCAATTAATGTTTGATGGTGGCCTTTAACAGGCGTAACGCTTTCTACCGAGCCAATAAAATCAGCAGGAACAACGTTATTACTTTGATGTAAATACTGATAAAACGCATGTTGACCATTAATACCCACTTCGCCCCAAATTGTGGGTACAGTTGGATAGTCAACTTCTCTGCCATCCCAAGAGACAGATTTCCCATTACTTTCCATTTCAGCTTGCTGCATATAGGCTGAAAGCATATGTAAAGATTGATCGTAAGGTAATATTGCTTGAGATTGTGCGCCTAAAAAGGTGCAGTTCCAAACACTTAATAGCGCGAGAATTACAGGGGCATTTTCTTCTAATTTTGTATTGCAGAAGTGGTTATCTATTTCATGAGCGCCATCAAGTAGCTCTAAAAACTTCTCAAAGCCTAAATCTAAGGCGATAGGTAAACCAATAGCCGACCATAATGAAAAGCGTCCGCCAACCCAGTCCCACATATCAAAAATATTGTCTTTGTCAATACCAAACGCCATGGCATTTTCTTTATTGGCACTAACAGCAACAAAATGTTTTGCCACCGCTTTATCGTCGAACGAAGATGAGGTTAGCCATTTTACTGCTGTTCTAGCGTTGGTCATGGTTTCAGTTGTAGTGAATGTTTTACTTGAAATAATAAACATCACATTTTCTGGGTTTAATGGTCTCAGCACATCAGCTATTTGGGTGCCGTCAACATTTGATACATAATGAACATTTAAGCTGTTATCGCTATATTGCTTTAATGCTTCGGTAACCATTTGAGGACCAAGGTTTGAACCACCAACCCCTATACTTACTACGTCGGTAATACGTTTACCTGAGTAGCCTAGCCACTTGCCTTGACGAACTTGCTCGCTAAAGGTTTTCATTTTACTTAATGCGCGCTCAACTTGTTCAGTGATATTTTCACCTTCAAGGATCATTGGCGTTAAACTGCGGTTTCGCAGTGCGGTATGAAGTACTGCGCGGTCTTCGGTGCGGTTTATATGCTCGCCATTAAGCATTTTTTCACGCCACCCTTCTAAATCACAATCTTTTGCTAAGGTGATTAATTGATTGAAGGTGTCTGCCGTAATCAAATTTTTTGAATAGTCGAGTAAGAAAGCAGGCAACTTAATCGAAAATTTATTAAAACGTTGTTTGTCTGCAGCAAATAAGTCATTCATGTGCTGCTGCTTCATTTCTTTGGCGTGTTCAGTCAAGGCCTGCCAACTAGGGAGAGAGGTTCTGCTTGTCATTGTTATTCCTATGTTTAGTAACCTAAGTTTACTCGCATTTTTCTGTTGCAAACTATACGCACTTAATTCAATTAAGTGAAAGAATACTATATTTGCTTAGACAATAAATTTGCATAACGATATAAATAACCAGAGCTGCGTATGCCTTTCTTAATAAAACTAATGGCATAAATTACTATCAATATCACAAGTTTTGAGTGAAGCAAGGCAAGTATTCGCACCTAATTTCGGGGTATTAGGTACGAAAATTTAACGTAAAAACAAAAAAAACATGGTGTTGATGTGCGTAGCTTATCCCTAGATCAGGTTTAATAGTTCGTTAAAAACAGGCTCTTTAAGAGGGGGTTATAGAGTTTCTTACAATGTAATAGCGATAATAGCCAATGAAAGTACTGCCAACAAAAACAAGCTCAACTAGTATTCCCACGGGTGTCCATAGAATAAGATTATGAGTAAACCAAAGCGATCCACCCGCTATCATCATTAAGCGTAAAAATTTATCGTTGTGACTAAATGACCCTATAGTGATTAAAATGGTTGCGACAAAGCCGATAATGCTTAAATAGCCGCTGTAGGTGTATAAAGTAATTAATAAACTTGCAAGTAATGATACTGCTGCTATCCAGCGAAACTTCCATTTAATAGAAATTAAAAAACGCAGACTTGAAAATAAAAATATACAACCCGCCGTTGGTTGTTCAAGCAAAAAATAGTGCAACCCATTAAATAAGCAACTGACTGATAGTGCAGCTAAAATAATATTTTTATTTTTTAACTGCATAGCGAAACACTCGATAATTAGTGTGACGGTAACCAGTAATTGAGAAAGTAAAAAGTCGGGCATAAGTTACGTATTATTTCTTGTTGGCTCAAAGGAGTCGTATCTTGGTAAGTTCGCATCTAAGTCTTCCCAATTTGCCTTAGAAGTAACAAAATTATGAGAGTTTGGCCTTTCACTGATGTCTGAATCTAATAAGCCTAATCGAATTCTAAAACGTGATATGTCGTCATCGTTAGCGCTATATATGGGCGAACCACATTTTTTACAAAAATGGCGATAGCGCCCAGGTTTAAATGAAAAAGTTGATAAGCTTTTTTCTCCAGCAATAATGCTAAAGTCAGCGGCGTTAATAAAACCATTGGTCGCATAAGCTGTGCCACTGTTTTTTCGACATAAAGAACAATGACAATGAATAATATCGCTGATGTTCCCATTTATGGTGACTTGTACTTCACCGCATAAGCATTTTCCATTATACATAAACTTTTTATTCCTCTTTGTATTTCTTTTACATTGGTGTTGCTCATAAACTTATATTACGCAACGTAAATTACTGTGCTTGATATTGTTCACCATAACTTAACCAGCGCTGTTTAAAACCCGGAGGATAACTATCGTTAAAGCTGGCGGTGTAACCTTTTAATTGTGTCATTCTTTTATGCCATTGGCATATTTCAGGATATTCTTGCCACATATCAGCAAATGACAATATGGTTAAGCGTTCGATGTAAGGTAGAGTTGCAATATCGGCAATAGTTAAATGGGAGCTAAAAAGGTAGTCGTTTTTAGCGAGCAATCTGGCCATTTTAGTTAGTAGTACTTTGTAATGAGACATTGCCGTAGAAAGCCAAGCGAGATCTGTTCCTAGTTTTAATGCCTTTGTTCTTTCATGTAATGTTTTTTCACAAGGTATGGCGGCTAAATGTTGTTTTATTTGTTGCTCGCTTTTATTTAACATTTCAGGACGAATTGCGATACACCAACTAAGTAAACTGCAAGCATCGTGCAGTTCATTATCGACAAATGTTAGCCATTGTTTAATTGTATTCGCTTGATGTTGCGTTGAAGGCGACAACCGCGAAGCATTATATTTTTTATCAAGATAAAAGCAAATATCGGTAGATTCACAAATAATGTTATCATCGTCTAATAGTACGGGTACTTGACCTTTTTTATTTAATTTAAGAAACCAAGCACTGTGCTGTTCGCTGTCTCTAAGATTAACAGGGTGAACGCTATGAATAAGAGACAATTCATGCAACATAAGTTGTACCTTTTGCCCACAAACAGCATTGAAATGAGTAAATAATGTTAGCATTATTAGTTGTTTAAAAAATTTGATAGTATCAAACAATTATGCCATAAATTTTTAACGCTAAAAAGCGATCCCTTATTGCTGTTATATATGGCAGTGGAAAGTTCTATATTCACGTGGGTAAGCTCGTTATAATTAGAAACGTTAATAAAAATTAGTCGAGTAGCTTTTGGAATTTCATTCAACACAAATAAATAAGCAAGTGAATACGTTAAATACACATCTTATTGAAAGTGATATGGTAATTTGCGAGCAACCTTTACAAGTTAATCTAGTCTTTTTATCGCCAGAAAATAATCAATTGTTAGAGTCGTTTGTTTATACGATTACTATGAGAACCCCCGGTAATGAACAAGCATTGATCGCTGGTTTATTATTATCAGACGGTATTGTTAATACTACTTCTCAAATTATTAGCATGACAACCGACGAAGATAACACATCGAAAAAGAACTTATGGGAAGTTGAACTTACGCAAGACTGTCGTTCACAACTAACGTCTATCAATAAGTACCAAGCAACATATAGTAGCTGTGGTTTATGCGGCAACACTTCACTTAACGCACTAGAATTAAAAGCAGTTAAGCCGTTATCAAATGAAAAATATTGGCTCCATAAACAGGCTATTTTTAATAGCGAAATAGCACTGCTTACAGCTCAAAGATTACAAAGTATTACAGGCGGAGCACATTGCGCCGCTTTATTTAATTTAAGCGGTGAAATTATTTCCTTAAAAGAAGATATTGGTCGGCATAATGCGTTAGATAAACTTATCGGAAATTTAGCTCTTAATAATGTGCTGATTGCTAGCTCATGCAATTATTTAGTTATTTCTAGCCGGGTGAGCTTTGAGATGGTACAAAAAGCAATAATGGCTGGTATTGGTGTTATTATAGCTTTAGGTGCCCCATCGGCATTAGCTATTCAAGCTGCACAGCGTTTTGATCTGACCTTAATTGCTTTTTTAAAAAAAGAAACGTTCAATGTTTACCATGGCGATTGGCGGTTAAAACGCTAGCAAAGCTTGAGAAGGTATTTACGTACGTTTACTTAAGTAACTTTGATAGTCAGGAATAGATTTCTCATAACTATTTGAAAAAAGTGGTGAATTAATAATGAAATCGGCACTGGCTTGATTACAAGCAACAGGAATATTCCACACCGCGGCTAAACGCAGTAGGGCTTTTACGTCGGGATCATGGGGTTGCGCTTCAAGTGGATCCCAGAAAAAAATCATTAAATCAACGTCGCCTTCAGTGATCATTGCACCTATTTGTTGATCGCCACCTAAGGGGCCGCTAATTAATTTATTAACGGTTAATTCTGTTTGCTGTGAAATTTTCGCACCCGTTGTACCTGTTGCATATAGCGTATGTACAGATAACTGCTGCTGATAACGCAAGCACCATGTAATTAAATCTGCCTTCATATTGTCGTGTGCTACTAGTGCTATTTTTTTAGCGGCAGGTGCCGTAATTGTTTTAAATTCCATGTATGTACTCAATTATTAATGAAAATGGCGTTGATAGTCTTTACCATAGCAACCAAGAACCTAAATAACTACAATAAAAAATAATGATGAAACAACAAACTCTCGACAAAAATTTAGGCTTTGCTTTAGTGCTAAGTGAAGATGAAAACCTAACGTCATCTCAACGCATTAAGGTAACTGAAAAAGAAATCCCAATACTAAAAAAGGGGCAAGTCTTGATTAAAGTGTTGGCAAGTCCTGTAAATCCGTCAGATCTTGTCTATTTATTGGGCAAATATGGCTTGCCGCCACAAGACAATGCTTACTGTGGTTTTGAAGGTGTGGGCATTGTAGTTGAAGCAAATGCGGGTTTATACGGAAAATGGCTTAAAGGTAAACGCGTCGCTATTTCAGCACAACCTGGTATTGATGGTGTTTGGGCTAAGTATGCCATTACTAAAGCTAACTTTTGCTTGCCCGTACGCGATGATATTTCAGATGAACAAGCGGCAACTCTCATTGTAAACCCTTGTACTTCTGTCTGCATGGTGGAACGAGCAAAAGCGTTAGGTACTAACACTATTGTGATTAATGCCGCCGCAAGCCAAGTTGGTAAGGGCGTTATTCGTTACGCCAAGTTATTAGGCATGAAAACCATTGCTACCGTGCGTAGTCAAGCCAATGTTGAAGTATTAAAAGGATTGGGCGCTGATTTTGTGTTAAATACAATGGATGAAAACTTTGACGAGCATCTAAAAAGCATAACGTATGAAAATAAAGCGAAGGTATTACTTGATGCTGTCGCGGCTGACGATACACCACGGGTGCTAAAAGCTATGCCTAAAGGGTCTACTGCTATTGTTTATGGGCGGCTAACTGAGACACATGATCCCATTGGTGGTCGATTTTCTGTTGCTGATGTGATCTTTAGAGATATAAAAATAGAAGGCTTTTGGCTAGCCACTTACATAGGTAATGCTAAACCTTGGCATGTATTGGCACTCAGTAAAAAAGTACAAAGGCTGTTTGCGTCAGGTGTTTTTAAAACTGACATATATGCGGCAGTTGGTTTTACTGGCTTCGCTGATGCGATAGATCATTATGCGGACAATAAAAGTGACGGCAAAGTGATATTGCTACCGCAGCAAGACTCATTGTAATTTACGTTATTATCCTACTTACT
This sequence comes from Thalassotalea sp., assembly GCA_049613795.1. Classification (GTDB taxonomy): domain Bacteria; phylum Pseudomonadota; class Gammaproteobacteria; order Enterobacterales; family Alteromonadaceae; genus Thalassotalea_B. Next base: position 29,347 of record JBMZCX010000026.1, read on the forward strand.
TTAAATAGGGGTCTCTTTGGAAATTTGGGTAGCATTTACTCTGCTTGCCGCTTTTATGCAGGCAATTCGTACCGCAGGACAAAAAAAATTATCTGTTCATTTAAATGCAATGGCAACAACGGGAGTGCGTTATTTATATGCACTTCCTTTTGCTATTCTTTATTTACTCTTTCTAGTGGAATACCGCCAGCAATCAATTCCTGCACTTAATAATGACTTTTTACAATACGCATTAATTGCCAGTGTTATGCAAATTTTAGGCACCGCTTGCTTAGTTGCTGCGTTTAACTATAGAAATTTTGCAGTGGCAACAAGCCTAGCAAAAACAGAAGCTATTCAAGTGGCTGTTATTGGTGCACTAGTTTTTTCTGCCTCGATGAGTTTACTCGGTTGGGTGTCAGTTATTATTGGTGTAGTGGGCGTTATTATTTTATCGAAAGTTAAGTTTACCGTAAAAGACCTTTTTCAAAATCCAGGGGCAGGTTATGGTTTAGCGTCTGGTTTAGGCTTAGCAATAACCACTTTATTAATACGTGAATCAAGCCTAGCACTTAATACCGACCTTATGATCAGTGCAGCTGTTACTTTAGTGTTTATGATCACTGTACAGTCGATTATTTCTGTAATGTATGTTGCGATGCAAGACAAAAAGCAATTGTTATTAATGTTTATCCATTGGCGTTTATGCTTGTTTGTTGGTGTTACCAGTGTACTGGGCTCTATTGGTTGGTTTACAGGAGCAAGTTACCAAAATGCAGCTTATGTTAAAGCACTTGGGCAGGTGGAATTTTTTATCACACTATTTTTAACGTATCGTATTTTTAAAGAAAAAATTGCGATGAAGGAATACCTGGGCATGGCATTGGTTATTGCAAGTGTAGTTATTTTGCTTATTTGGGCTTAATTTAGCGGCATAAGAAGTAAAGTTAATAATTACACATTATAGCATTTCGCATAAAGTAGTGACCACTTAGCGATCACTTTCTTATACGGATTGGTATTCTATGCTAAAGTTATTATTTGCTATCGCTTTATTTAATTAATTGGTGTGTAGATGTTTATTAATAAAAATAAAATAAAATAAAAAAACTGACCTTTTCGATAAAAACAACGGTAGTAAGTATATTTATAATTGCTGTGGTTATGACGGCTATTGTTGCAATTAGCTTACAGTATGTTTTTAGTCATAAAATGGCCATTGACTCGGCCACGCAGTTGTTTAATGTTACTACCAAAAAGACAGCATCTCATTTAACAAACTTAAATCAACAAGTTGAAAATACATTAAAAATTCTTACTCACAGTGTTGACGTAAAAGCAAAGTTTGTTCATCCAGAAAGCCGTTTTAGTTTGGCCGAAATTATGGAATTTAATGATGACTTTTATGCTATTTCTTTAGGGCTGGAGTCAGGTGATTTTTATGAACTAATTAACTTAGAGTCAAGTCCTATAGTGAGAAAACAATTAGGTGCTATGTCGACTGATCGCTGGGTTGTTATTGAAATTATAAGCTCTGCAACAGGTAAAATAAAATTTACCCATTACTATAATAGACAATTAGAAAAAAGGTTAACTCAGTCAGAGCTGAGTGATTACGACCCTAGAACTCGCTTATGGTATTCACATGCTAATGAACAAAATATTGAAAAAACAAAGCCTTATTTATTTCACCACTTACAAGCCCCCGGGCAAACTTATTCATTCAAATTGCCTCAACAAAAGGGGGTTATAGCTATTGATATTGCCTTGTCTTCATTATCTGACTATTTAATGAATGAGAATGACCAATTTCAAGGTGAGAATGATGTTGAAATGTACTTGTTTCAAAAGCAAGGTCAACTTATTGCCTCTAACCATAGACAAAAACAAGCAGCAAAAAAACTTCCTAAAGCAAAAAAGCTAACACTTAATGCAAAGCAGCAAGAGGCTATAAAAAAATATGCCGGAATTTCAATATCAAATGAACCAGACTGGGCACCAATTGACTTTTCTATTGCAGGTAAGCCAGCTGGGTATAGTATTGATACTTTAAAACTAATTAGCGATATGGTCGATGCTGAGTTTAACTTTATTAATGGCTACGCTTGTGGTTAACTTTTTGATTTGTTTAAAAATAATAAACTGGATGTTATTAATTCAGCATATGACAATATTGAAAATAGAGAACTAGGGCTATTAACAGAGCCTTTTTTAACAACACCGTTTGCCATTATAACTCAGGGCGATCAGCCAGAAATAAACACATTAAAGCAGCTGCATGGAAAGTCATTAGTTATTTCTGCGGACTGGGCTATTATAGATGAAATTAAAATACAGCACCCTAATATCAAAATAACGGTAGTACCTAACACTGCAGCAGTGCTGAAAGCTGTTAAAGCAGGGCATTATTATGCTGGTTTAGATAATCAATATATTTTACAGCACCTTGCTAAACAGCTATTTATTGATGGGCTAAAATATCATGTGAATTTGTCTCAAGCGACTCCAGAATTGGTCGCCCAACTGCGTTTTCTAATGCCTGCTAATGCGCCCGTTTTAGTTGATATATTTAATAAAGCAATTCGCAATATTACCGATGAACAATGGCAAGCATTAGCCTCTAAATGGTTAAATGAAGGGAAAAGCTCTTTTAATCTTGAACAGTTAGGTGTAGTGCCATATGAAACAATGGTTGACCATATTCAAAAACCTGAATTACTTGGTCAACTACACTCAATTAATATTGAAAATAAAGCAATGTATATGTACGTAAGTAAGTTAAGCGGTCATGATGATTACTTTGCTCTGTTGATCCCTGAGATCATTTTATTTGAAAATGTGAATCGAAAATTACATATTTCTATTCTGGCTACCTGTGCTTTACTTTTTGTTTTATTACCTTTGTGTTGGCTTTTTGCTAAACCTATTGTTAATCCTATTAATGCCTTAGTGATTAAAAGTATAAAAATAAAGCAGCGAAAATATCAAGATACGGCACCAATAAGCTCAAATATCATTGAAATACAAACGCTTGCTACATCAATGAATGAAATGACAACGTCAATTCAAGCTTATCAGCACAGTCAAAAAGAACTAATGGATGCATTTATTGAGCTTATAGGACAAGCTATTGATGACAAGTCGCCTTATACCGCAGGGCATTGTGAACGAGTACCTGAATTAGGAATGTGGCTGGCAGCTAAAGCTTCAGAGGTTAAAGAAGGACCATTCAAAGAGTTTGAATTTCATAATGAAGAGGAAGTTCGAGAGTTTAAAGTCGCGTCATGGCTACATGATTGTGGAAAAATAACAACACCAGAGCATATTGTTGACAAAGGCACTAAGCTCGAAGCTATTTATAATCGTATTCATGAAATTCGCATGCGTTTCGAAGTATTATGGCGTGACGCTGAAATTGAATGTTTACAGGCAGAATTAGCTGGTGAGTCGTCTAAATCATCATTGCTAGCACGTAAAAACTTACAACAACAAAAACTACAGGAAGACTTTACTTTTGTTGCTTCAGCAAACGTTGGCGGTGAATTTTTCGATCAACAGAAAGTAGAAAAATTAGAAGAATTACAGCAGATTACATGGACAAGGTATTTTGATAATCGCTTAGGGCTTTCACCCGTTGAAGAACTGCGTACTACTGACAAAGCTGAGCCGCTTCCTGCGACCGAGTATTTAATTTCAGATAAACCAGAGCACATCATTCAACATGATAAGCCGATTCATTATGATGAACATTTAGGCATTAAAATTGATGTTCCGGCAGTGCGCGCTAATTTAGGTGAATTTCATAATTTAACCATATCCAGGGGTACATTAACTGCTGAAGACAGGTTTAAAATTAATGAGCATATAATCAGTACCATTCGCATGCTTGACAAGCTACCATTTCCGCCAGAGCTTGCTAAAGTACCTCTGTATGCGTCTACTCACCATGAAACACTAATAGGTACAGGCTATCCTCGAAAACTAACTGCAGAACAGTTAACAATTCCAGAGCGAGTGCTAGTGTTAGCCGATATTTTTGAAGCATTAACTGCCGCAGATAGACCTTATAAAAAAGCAAAACCATTAAGTGTTGCGATTGATATTTTACATAAAATGGTACTGGAACAACATGTAGATGCTGATGTATTTAAGTTGTTTTTAACATCAGGCACATATTTACAATACAGTGAAAAATATTTAAGCACAGCACAGAAAGATACAGTTGATATTGATTACTACATTAATAATTGTTGAGCGATCACTTAAGCATCAGACCAAGAGTATGAAATTACTTTGGCAGTGTTAACATTTTTGCTAAACTTGCGCGATTATTAACATTACAAGCATTTAATTGGATAATTAATGAAAATAGCAGATAACAAAGTAGTGCAATTTCACTACGCGTTAAAAGACGAAGCAGGGCAAGAGATAGAAAACTCATACTCAGGTGATCCATTAGCCTATTTGCACGGTCATAAAAATATGATAGTTGGTGTAGAAAATGCGTTAACGGATAAAGCCGCAGGCGAAAAGTTTTCAGTTACGTTACAACCCGATCAAGCTTACGGTGAACGTCAAGAAGATGCCATTCAACGTGTACCTGTAAAGCACTTGCAAGGTGCTACTAAATGGAAGCCAGGTATGACTGGCGTTGTAGAAACAGAGCAAGGACAACGTCAAGTAACGGTTATTAAAGCGGGACGATTTATGGTGACAGTTGACATTAACCCACCATTAGCAGGTAAAGTATTAACGTTCGATTTAGATGTTATTGATGTGCGTGATGCAACTGCGGAAGAAGTAGAGCATGGCCATGCACATGGGGTTGGTGGACACCACCATTAAATTTTGGTTTATTATAATGAACTAAGTAAGGTCAGCGGTAGCTGGCCTTTTTTATGCCTATAATAATGTGGCAGTACTTACACCATTAATCTCACTAACTATGTGATCATTTCTACTGGTTAAAACAACCAACTACTGCGTTATTTATTTAATAATGAGAACAACTAGTTATTAAAATAAATGCCTTGTATTTGATTGTTTTTCCTGCGTATAAAGTAGATCAGCTAATTAATGAAACTGGTATTATACCATTCCGCATAAAGAAGTTCTCACTTAGAACGTTAGTAGCGACATTAGAACAAACAAAATTTATGAAGATATAGTGATTCTACATAAAGAATACTTTGCGTCATTATCATGTTGTTCATACGTTGCCAAAGGTCGAATTTTAAAGGCTCAC
>JBMZCX010000027.1:0-32053 GCA_049613795.1 Thalassotalea sp.
CTCCATTACTAAAGATAATTTTAATTTAATTCGTTCTATGGTTTGTTGTGCTTCTTGCTGAGATTGGAAGTACGTAAGTAAAAAAGCTACGATAATAAAGAACACAATTAACCAAAATTTCTCAGCAAGGCGCTCTTGCATATAATCTTTTGTATTGCTAAATAAATTTGAAAACATTATAAAAACCCTTGGCAGTTAGGTAGTTCTTTAAAGCCGACATTGTTGCTGATTAATGCCTCACTCAACTTGTCTGATGTAATTGAAGGTAAAGTAAAGCAGCGGTAATTTGCACCAGTATTTGGTTGCCACAGAACTAAATTAGCATGCCCCGAGTCTTTTAACTCCTTTAATGAGCCAGCAAATATTTTGTTTTTATTAAGATAGCTAGTCATTGATTTTTCTAATCTTGATATCGCAGATGCTTTTAAAACACTGCCATCTGAGATCCCAAGCAAATAACTAGGGTCGTTATAGTTATCGATAAAGTTCTGCGCGGCTGAGCCATAATCAGCAGAATAAAAAAGCTTTTGATCTAACAGTAATCCCATATCCGAGTTAGCCAAAAAGTTAGGCATTCTAACGCCTTCCACCTTTTCACCTTGGAAATACAAACCTAAAAATGCACTAACACTGTGGTCACGTTTAAGTAACGTTACATTAGCATCAAATGGTTTAACCAACTTCTCCCGTACTTAACTTCTTAGGAACCCAATCAAGCATTTGATAAACAGAGTCATCGTATGAACGTATCGCTAGCACTAAGTTATGTGTCTCAGGTGATCTTGTACCTGAGCGTATACCAAACGCTTTAGCAACAGCACCGATATAGTCCATCCCCCTATAATTACTAAATAGGGCATTTTCTAAATCCAACACAGTACCAAAAGCGTGAGTTTTTAACTTTTCAACGTCATCATCTTTGTTAAAATCTTGCGCAAACTGGGACATCATTGCGTTATAAGAATGCTAAGAATAGATCGACTTAATTGTAGGGAAAACAATTAGTAGGGCACCAGCAATCATAACAATGGATGCAGGGCCAATTCTTTCTTTGCCAAAATGTAAAACCAACTTTATAAACAAAGCAAAGATGGCTAGGAAGCTAAGACCTATACTAAATGGCGGTATTACTGAAAGCTTAACTGCATCATTACCAATGTTATATAAAACACCACCCGGAGAGAACGCAGCGGTTGCAGCTGTAGAGGTCACCATGCGAATAAACGAAATATTATTCTGTTGTGCTAACCACTTTTCGACATAAATCTTTTCGGGTAAACCAAGTGAAAAGTCAGGAATGTAATATTGACCTAGCGACTGTCTAGCCTGCCTTAAAACAGAACGGTGTGTTGCAAACGTCACTCTGCCCAGTCCAGGCTCTGTAGTGCCAAATGTAGAATCTGATTCATATGCTTTCCAAACGGAATCAGCGATACGTTGGTACTTTTTCGTTATTTCGTTTTCGATTGCCTTTATATCCGATAATTGCCAGTTTTTAGGTAATACTACATCTTTATCTTTAAAGTAGGATATAGCTACTTTTCGTGCGTTGTCACTGACTGCGAACTGCTCAAGTGTTTCTGCATCCCCTACTCGATAAGCACCACGTAGCCAATTTCTTCTACCTTTCATAAACATGATTTCTAAGCGCTCTTTAGTGCCTAATGTTCCCCAAATAATGTCATCTGGTCTGACAAAAATACCGAGCAATTGACCGCTCTGGTATTCAATTTTATTTAGATAATCAGCGTGAGCTTGTGTGACTTGCTCTTTACATGTTGTGTTACACTTCCTACTACGGTATTGATCTTTAAATTTGTGATGAGCCTCTTTAATCCACTTTTCTTTAGCTAGATAGTCAAAAACGTCATGGGAACTCTTGTAAAAAGTGACGTATAGATCCCATTGATTGTTGATATGTTTATTAAGCCCTTCTACTAGGCTGTTAGTTTCAGCAACAATACTTTGTTTATTATCCAGCTTAGCCAGAGCTGCTTGATATTTATCATTGGCCTCACGATACTTGTCATATTCATCCTTAAATCTTGCATCAAACTGGCGTAAACGAGGCAAGCCATCACGTTCAAATCGTGACTTTTGTTCATTAGTTAAATAATTATCTGCAATCGACTCTGTATTTTTCTCGATTAAATCATTAAATCATTGAAGCTTTGTGAAAAATAGGCAAGTGACGGAATTAGCGCAACAACAAGGTCACGTCGTTCAGGATCTTGTGCAATAGCGTTAAATTCATCAAAGTTTTCTATCGCTATTCGGTCCGCTAAATCCCCTTCTTTATAGACAATGGCTCTTACTGCACTCAGTTTAGAGCTGTTTGACGTGCCATGAATCCAGCCATCTACCAGTACTCGCTGAAGTGGAATTAGCGCCCACCATACGAAAACCAATACACATATTTTTGCAGCCCATTTTTTAGTAGTGTATACGGTATTTTCACTCTGGCATTTACCTTCAGGCCGTTCGAAGAATGTCTTGAATATAATAGGGGTAAGGACAAGTGCGATACCAAAACTTGACAGGATGCGGCCAAACAGTTCGAGTCTCTCTGCAACTAGTTTGTATTCACCAAATAACAACTCTAAAGGTTTAGAGTAGATTTCGATAAGCAACAAATTAAAAGCAAGTTCTAAACCAACGTATATGGTAAACGCACTCAATAAACCGATAACGCTCATATATGGAGAGACTTTGCTAAATAATTGTTTCATCGACAATTAACCTTCTTTCTATTTTTTTAAGACGACTCTCTCTTTTTGCTCTAAAGCTTTGCTTGCATTCTTTTCTCTTTCTGCACAGTGGTAATAATTTTTATGACCTATAGTTACACCAGCACATTCTTTTTGCTTTTTATTAGTGATGTTTAGCTTATTTGTTGAAGCTGTAGTTAGAGTTAGTTGTGTTGTAATTAGATCAACATGCCCTGTAGCTTTTGCGGGGCGGATGAACAAGCAGTTAATGCTAAGCTAGAAATGGCAAATAATACACGTACCTTTGATGATATATCCATATTCGACTCCGTTCATCAGTTTTGACGGGGCCTACTTACACTTAGAGGTGACCGTAATATGTAACAAAATATTTGGGTAGCCAATCTAGCATCAATGTTTTGTTCCTAAAAGGGGTTTTGGTTTAAAAATGCTAAACAATGCAAAAAAATAAAAAAGAGGGAGCTTAAGTTCCCTCGGTCGTCACTCATAAATCAGCTTGTTTTTGTCAGCTTAGATTTGAGTTATCACAGTTGACAATCTACTGCTTATCTAATGTTCCATTTAATTTGTAGACTAAATATTCAACAACACCACAAGGCTAAAATCAAGGTGCTTGTAAGTTATACCTTACTTGGTTTAATGCCTCCACTGAAAACCCTTGATCATACATAAATAAAATTACACCATCCTTATCCAAAAGAATAACTCTGGCATTATTTGGATTTTTATTTCCAGTAAACTGTTGTATTTTATCTCCATCTTGATAGACAGTTATAACTCCCTTCCATAGTGACTTTGGAATCCCTGCACGCATACCGTTATCAATCATTACACTAAACATTTGGGGAAAAAGCCCTTTAATTGTTGGTATCTCATAAACGTTAACTTTAGTTTGAGTCATATCTAACCCGATTAACCACCTGTCGATATCAAATTGCGAGCTTTGTTTATACCCCATAAGCAATAGCGTATTTTCTCCTTTAAACTCTTCCGGAATATTAATAATCTCTTTATCAAGATTTGTACCTTTGATTGATGGAAATGTTTGCCCGATGTGTGATTGATTCTTATAGATACTACTACAACCAGTGACTAATATAGCCAGAAAGAAGATAGAAAAAATTCGCATTATGAAGTACTCATTAGTTATAAATTACATGATTTGTTATACGTTGAATTCAATAGCTTAGTTCACTATTAATATTAATTTATACGAATTAAAAATAATTTGTACTTATCTATAGTGGATGACTAATCCACAATAGTAATTATACATAAGCAGTAATAGCGTTCTTGAAGTGTCCAAGTAATATGTGTCACTTCATAGGTACAATTATCATTGAGGGAACAGAATCAGAGCATAGTTATTCTTTTTACATCATGATGATGGCTGTGGTATTGAAGCAAAATTGTTAGCTAAAATTTTCGATCCTTTTTATACCACAAATCGATATAACGGTAGCACAGGGCTCGGGCTAAGTATCGCGTTTAACTTAGTTAATAAAACGCTTAACGGGGAATTAAGTTGCCGCAGCAGTATAGGACATGGAACAAGTTTTGAAGTTAAATTACCAAAATTGTAAAGTCTATTCCTGTATGGTTGCTTCTATAATTTAGCGGTTATCGCTAAAACCTTTTTAATTTTCTAGTCACTACTTTTAATTTTGATTAAACTAGCGCTAATTAAAATTTATAGCAGTTTGTTATGGAAAAGCATCAAGAATTATTAATTGCCTTAAGAAAAGTGATCAGGGCAATAGACCTTCATTCAAAACACCTCAGTAAAACCTCTGGTTTAACGAGCCCGCAGCTACTTATTATGCTTGAAGTTGAAAAGGCTCCAGGCATTAACTCAAGTCAGGTGGCTAAAAATGTTAATTTAAGTGCCGCTACAGTGACGAACATTTTAGATAGACTAGAGAACAAGACGCTTATATCAAGAGTACGTGACACCCAAGACAAGCGTAAAGTGGGATTGTTTTTAACCGAAGACGGTGAAGCTTTACTAAAAAATGCACCACAAGCACTGCAAGAGCACTTTATTGAAAACTTTGCTAACTTGGCGCAGTGGGAACAATCGCAATTGCTTTCATCGCTTGAGCGCCTTGCTCAAATGATGGACGCCGATGAAATTGATGCGGCACCCATGTTAGACCTTAACGCAATAAGCGCCAGCAGTACGACTAAAGCTGACGCTTCTAAAAGCTAGCCAATGAAGCACTAACGAAGCAAATGTAAGAAATGTAAATGTTTATGGTATTGGTCAATAATATTATTGATCACTGCCGTTTGCGACCAGCCCATAATATCGTAATCTTGCCCACCTTCACTTAAATGCACTTCTGCACGGTAATAGCTTTGTGGGTCGTCGTCGTCTTCACATACAAAGTCGGGCTGTGAATATTTTCGAGCGAGTACACGGTAAACAAATTCTTGTTCTTCGCCATGGTTAACAATTAGGCTTAACCCGTTGTTACTCGACACTACCACTTCTATCTGATTGGTTTGCAGCTCTTTAGCTACCTGCTCAAATGCGGGTGAAACGGTTTGGCTAATAAACTTGTTTACATTACCTTTATTTGGAAAGTCGACAATATTCTTTAAACGCATTTGCCAGCTATCGTTATTTTCATTACTCACATGAGGCATTGCGGTAATTAATAAACTGTCTTGCTTAAATGCTTCAACCCTTAACGCTTTTATTAAACCAACTATGGCGAGTAATAACACCACAGCAAAAGGTAAGGCGCTGGCAATGGTCATGGTTTGCAATGCATTAAGTCCGCCAGCAAGTAATAATATGGCAGCCACCACACCAATGCCTACCGCCCAATAAACGCGTTGCCACAACGGGGTATTATTACTGCCGTGAGAACAGAGCATATCAACCACCATAGCGCCAGAATCGCATGAAGTGACAAAAAATATTACGATCATCAATACGCTAAAAAACGATAATACAGATGTTAGAGGAAAGTTCTCTAAGAACACAAATAGCGCGACTGAAGAGTCTTGGCTCACCATATCGCCCAGCGCAACTACGCCTTGGTTATGCACTAAATCAATAGCGCTATTGCCAAAAATAGTCATCCAAAGAAGCGTAAATACTGTAGGTATTAACATCACCCCTAAAATGAACTCTCTAATGCTGCGACCACGTGATATTCGCGCAATAAACAAGCCAACAAAAGGCGCCCAAGCAAGCCACCAGCCCCAATAAAATATGGTCCAACCGCCAATCCAGCTGGTCTTTTTATATGCAAATAAATTAAAGGTGTTATGTACAATATCAGCCAAATAATCGCCAATGTTTTGTAAGTAAGCTTGCAGTAAAAATACCGTTGGGCCTAACACAAAAATTAATGCTAATAAGATCACCGCTAAAATCATATTGGCTTCAGACAATCGTCTAACACCTTTATCTAACCCTGTTGCAACAGAGATAACGGCTAATGAAATAATACCGCACATGATAATAATTTGGTTGCTACTCGACACCTCAATACCGAATAAGTAACTAAACCCCGCATTAACTTGAGAAGCACCTAAACCAAGTGAAGTGGCAACGCCAAAAACGGTACTAACGACGGCAAAAATATCAACCAAATGCCCCGGCCATTGATAAATACGCTCACCAATTAAGGGATATAATGCCGAACGTAAGGTTAGTGGTAGGTTATGTCGATAGCTAAAATAGGCGAGTACTAATGCGACAATGGCATAAATTGCCCATGCATGAAGCCCCCAATGAAAAAATGTCATTTTCATGGCTTCTTGCACCGCTTCTACCGAGCCTGTTTCAGCCGTAGGGGGAGATAAGTAGTGCATTAAGGGTTCAGCAACACCAAAGAACATCAAGCCAATTCCCATTCCTGCCGCAAACAGCATTGAAAGCCAAGTTGCTAAAGAATAGTCAGGCTTTGCGTGATCTGGGCCTAAGCGAATATCACCATAACGAGAAATGCCTAAAAAAATAACAAAAAAGAAAATAAAGGCAACAGTAAGTACATAAAACCAACTGCCATTATCAACTATACTTGCTTGAATTGTATTGAAAAAAGCTTGAGCATGCTTGGGTAATGCTGCGGTATACAGTAAAAGTGCAATGATGACAGATGAGGCGCTTACAAATACTTTTTTATTTAATTGGCTTTTATTGGCTGAAGGCAATTGCTTCTCCAAATTATAATTTGTATTGATATTATATCGGCATTAATCATGCTGTAAATAGCAGCATTTAGCAGTAAGGCTGTTTATTTAATCCCTATATTATTCAGGCTTTTGAAAAAAGTTAGATATATTGCTACCCTATAACAACTTATAAAAGTAATTAGTATTCTAATAATATCAACACATCGTACTTATTTACGCTCAAATAACCAAAACGCCAAGGGAAATAACTATGAAATTTACTAAGCTGCATTGTGCTGTATTAACAGCGTTAGCGGCATCAAGCTCTCTATATGCCGAAGAGGCGATTAAAGAAGACAAAGCAAAACTCGAAGTTATTGAGGTAACCGCTACTAAGCGATCTGAATCTATTCAAGAAGTCCCTGTTACTGTTACTGCACTAACAGGTGATAGTTTAGAAAAACTTGGCGTTACTAATTTTGATAAATACGTAGAATTTTTGCCTAATGTTGTTTTTCAAGGAACGGGCCCTGGACAAAATGAAATTTATATTCGCGGTGCCGCCACCACGCAAACCAATATTTCGGTTTCATCGGTACAAGCATTGCAGCCTTCAGTTGCGTTTTATTTAGATGAACAGCCAGTATCAATGCAAGGGCGTAATTTAGATATTTATGCGACTGATGTAGAGCGTATTGAAGTATTACCAGGGCCACAAGGTACACTTTTTGGTGCTAGCTCACAATCAGGTACGGTGCGCCTAATTACGAATAAACCGAGTCACGACGGTTTTGCCGCAGGCTTTGATACGAGTATTCGCACTACCAAAGGTGGTGATTTAAGTAATTCAGTTGAAGCTTACATTAATCTGTCGTTATCAGACGACATTGCCGTGCGTGTGGCAACATACAATGACCATCAAGGTGGCTGGATCGACAATATTCTGAATGCACCTGGTCAAGGTGGTTACATTGGTAGTGCAGAGGTTATCAGCCGAATTTCTGGTGGTGCGTTAGCCAATCCCGCTATTACACCTGTAGTTATACCGAAAAATGATGCGTTAGTTGAAGATAACTTTAATACGGCTAACTATGCGGGTGCGCGTTTTGGTTTGTCTTATATTATTAACGATGAGTGGGATCTTTTAGTTCAACATACGCAACAGTCTCTCGATACCGAAGGCGTGTTTTCTTATGATCCTAACCTTGAAGGTGAATCATCAACCAACCGTTTTATTCCAGAAAACAATAATGACGATTTTGGCTTAACTACTTGGACATTAGAAGGTCGCCTTGAGCAGCTTGAAATAGTGTATACCGGTGGTTACCTTGACCGAGACATTAACTCGACTATTGACTACACCGGTTATACCAATGGCGGCGCATTTTCAGCTTATTACGTGTGTGATTATGCTGGTGTACCTGAAGCAGAGCAAGAGTGCCTTGACCCAACTAAATTTTATAAAGAACAAACTAGCACTTCACGCATAACGCACGAATTTCGTGTAAATACATCGTCAGAAAATAGCTGGCGGGTAACGGCGGGTGTTTTTTATGACTCTCAAGAGCTATCAACCGTTGGTCAATTTAACATTGCCAACACCTCACTTGCTGGCGCTTATGACTTTACAAACTTGCAAAGAACGCTTAAAGGTAGTGAAGGCATTAATAGTAATGGCGGCCCTTTCTCGTCAGATATTAGCTTTGTTAATGATATTACCCACACGATTGACCAAGTTGCTTTATTTGGACAAGTTGAATTTGATTTAACTGACACAGTAACAGCAAGCTTTGGTGCACGCTGGTATCAAATAGATGATATTTATAAAGGTTCAACCTCAACGGTTGACGTAAGTGGTCGACTTCGTGCCTTTGGTGATGGTAGTGATGCGGCATTAACTGATTTTTTTGGTGCTGGCGAAGCAGCAGCAATTCAAGCGGCAATAGCTAATGGCCAATTAGATACTAGCTTACTTGATAGTGATGGCACATTAACGGTTGACGACACTATTATCAAGGCGTCAATAGACTGGAAAGTATCGAGCGACGTTATGGTGTTTGCGTCATACTCTGAAGGTTTTAGACCTCCAGTAACCAACCGTGTTGGCGGTGGATTAGCTAAAAATCAAGAAGGTGCCTTTGACGGTTTCCGCATTCCTGTGTACTCAACAACCGATAGTTTAGACAATATTGAAATTGGTTTTAAATCAACGCTATTAGATCAATCACTACGCTTTAATGCGACGGCTTATTACTCAAAAATATCTGATTTACAAACATCACGCTTCGACCCGACCAATATTAGTTTCTTAGTATTTACTGACAATGTTGGTGATGCTGAAATTAAAGGGATAGATGGCGACTTTAGTTGGGCGGCTACCGACAACTTAATGATCAGTGGTGCATTTAGTTTTATTGACTCAGAACTTACCTCAATTAATGATGAGCTTGTTGGTATTGCGCCTAGTGTAGGCAGTAAATTACCTTATTCAGCAGACTTTTCAGGAAATTTACGCGCAGAATATTTCTACGAAATTAACGCTGACATGTCAGGTTATATTAATGGTTCAATTAGTTATACTGGAGAAAGACTTGGCGGTATGACCATGGACGCTTATGTGCTTGAAGACGCTACCAACTTAATTTATGGCACAGGTTCAGGCTTAAGCATAGAAAAAGAAGCGGATGTTTACTCAGGGGTAAATTATCAAGACAGTAATGGTAAAACATTTGCTGGCGGGCGTTATGTACAAGACAGTTACGTACTGGCTAATTTAAGCTTTGGTGTGACTAATGACTCATGGAAAGCTGAGTTCTTTATTGACAACGTAACCGATAAAAGTGCTGTGTTATACATTGATACGCAACAATTTACACCGAAAGTTGTTACTAACCGACCGCGTACCATTGGCTTTAGATTTTCTTACGACTTTTATTAAGTGGTAGCTAAATTATAGCTAAGCTATAACGCAATAATAAATTAGCATAACTACGTAAATAAGCCGCTGATCTTGTATCTAGCGGCTTTTTGTTGATAGTGTAGATAAAAAATTATCATTTACCTTATGGAGCCAAGTCGTTGGACAACACATCTTCTTCTGTCATTGAAGCACAGTTAAAATCGATACAACAGTTAATCCAATCGGCTAAATTTACTGATGCTATTCAACAGGGCAAGCAATGCTTAAACGAAATAACTGATCCGCAGCAGCAGGCTGAATGTTGGTATTTAATTGCGGTTGCCCAGCGTTATCAAAAGTCGTATGAACAAGCATTAGAGAGTGTTGAACAGCTATTATCTATTAATGAAAAACATAGCCGCGCATACCAAGAACAAGGTTATATCTATCTTGCGTTAAACCAATTAACGCAAGCTAAAGGTGCGTTTGAGCAGGCAGTAAAACTTAATCCTTGTTTAGTAGCAAGTTGGCAAGAGCTCATTGAATTATATCGTGAATTCAAACAACCTAACGAGCTACAACAAACAGCTAACCAGCTAGAAAAACTGAAAAAACTCCCTCCTGCTTTACTTGCGGTAACTGAATTAATGCACGAAGGAAAATTCTTAAAAGCAGAGCAAATTTGCCGACACTTTTTACAGCAAAATAAACGTCATATCGACGGTATGTGTTTACTTGCAGAAATAGGCATTGAACTGAAAATTTATGACGATGCTGAATTTTTACTCGCTACTGCGCTTGAGTTAGCACCGACTCACTTGCAAGCTCGCTCACTGTACCTCAACCTGCTTATTCGTTTAGGTAAATACAAAACGGCAGAAAAACAGGTTGAATTATTACTGAAAGAACAGCCAACTAATTTAAGTTTTAAAGTCGCTAAAGCAAGTGTATTAACAGGTTTAGGAGAAACCGAACAAGCAATTATCCTTTTTGAAGAAGCTATCGAAACAGAAAAAACAGTAGCGGGGTTTCATTTACAACTTGGTCATGCCCTTAAAGCAAAAGGTGATATTGAACAAGCCGTTGCCGCTTATCAACGCGCTTACCAATTAAAACCTAGTTATGGCGATGCCTATTGGAGCTTAGCTAATACAAAAACCTATCGTTTTAGCGATAATGAAATAGAACAAATGCAAACGCAGCAACAACAGCAAAACTTAGAATTAACCGACAAAGTTCAACTGCTTTTTGCCACAGGTAAAGCTTTTGAAGATAAACAAGCTTATCAACACGCTTTTAATGCCTACCAGCAAGGAAATAAGCTACAGCATGAACACAATGCGTTTGATATTAGCAACATAGAACAGCAAGTAGCAGAGCAAATAAAGTACTGCACGGCGGCGTTATTTGAGCAACGAGGACAGCTCGGTCTAAATTCCCCCGATCCTATTTTTATTGTGGGTTTGCCTCGTGCAGGCTCAACCTTACTTGAGCAAATACTTGCCTCGCATAGCCAAGTTGATGGCACCATGGAATTGCATAATATTTTAGGGCTTGCGGCTCGGCTCAAAGGACGAGATCCTAAAAATACCAATCAATACCCAAAAAACTTAGGTGAAATTAATCCCGACTATTTTAAACGTTTTGGGCAGCAGTTTATTGACGAAACTCGAGTTTACAGAGAACAAGCACCATTATTTATTGATAAAATGCCAAATAACTTTCTGCATATAGGATTAATTCGCCTGATTTTACCTAATGCCAAAATTATCGACGCCAGACGTTCTCCTATGGCTTGTTGTTTCAGCGGGTTTAAACAACTATTTGCTGAAGGACAAGAGTTCAGCTATAGCCTTGACGATATAGGTCGCTATTATCAAGCCTACCTTAAACTCATGTCACATTGGCATACGGTATTACCCGACTTTGTGCTAACCGTTAATCATGAAGACGTAGTCGATGATTTAGAAAAAGAAGTGCGCCGAATTTTAGCTTTTTGCGACTTAGAGTTTGAACCTGCGTGTCTTGAGTTTCACAAAACCAAACGAACGATTAAAACACCCAGTTCAGAACAAGTTCGTCAACCCATCTATAAAAGTGCAACAGAACAATGGCGACATTTTGAACCGTATTTAACGCCATTGAAACAGGCACTAAATAACAATTGAACATAATTTGTTCGTTGTTAGGTCTATCTATTGTGGTTACTCAATTATATGAGTATGAGAATTTAAAATAATTAGGAATGATAATGATGAACCAATATACACCGCCAAAAATTTGGGTAAATAATGCAAGTGGTGCTAATAAGTGGGCCAATATCAACAGCCCTGAAGCGGGAGCTCGAACTGAAAAAGAACTCCCCGTAGGGCAGCATGCTCTTCAGCTTTATTCTTTGGGAACGCCTAATGGGCAAAAGGTAACCATTATGCTAGAAGAACTTTTGGCATTAGGAATAAAAGAAGCCGAATACGACGCGTATATAATTAACATTGGTGATGGCGATCAATTTTCATCGGGGTTTGTTAATGTTAATCCTAATTCAAAAATACCTGCCTTAGTTGATAAATCAGGTAATAACGACACTAATGTTTTTGAATCAGCGTCTATTTTAGTTTATTTGGCTGAAAAGTTTGATCAGCTTCTACCTAAGCAAGGAAATGCGAGAGCGCAAACATTTAATTGGTTGTTTTGGGCACAAGGTTCAGCGCCTTTTTTAGGTGGCGGCTTTGGCCATTTTTATGCTTATGCCGATGAAAAATATGAGTATCCAATTAATCGTTTTGCGATGGAGGCGAAGCGCCAGCTAGATGTTTTAGATAAGCAACTTGCCAAAAATACTTATGTAGCTGGCGAGGAATATAGCATTGCAGATATCGCCATTTGGCCGTGGTATGGCAATTTAGTATTAGGCAACTTATACGATGCCGCTGAATTTTTGCAAGTAAGCGCATATACCCATGTTATGCGTTGGGCAAAAATGCTAGCAACAAGAGAGGCAGTAAAGCGTGGCAGCATAGTTAACCGTTCATGGGGGCAAGCATGGGAGCAATTACCCGAGCGGCATAGTGCAGAAGACATTACTAAGGTGTGTGATTTACAGCCTAAAAACGCTTAAAAAAACATATTTTAGAGTAAGTGCTTTACTTTTGTGGAGTGTTTACTCTATAATCTGTTTTGTTCCTATTAGCGAACGCCTGTTGTAATAATTTTATATTCTAGCTTTCCCCAAAGCTATATACCGATGATTTCCCAATCATCGGTTTTTTTTGCCTAAAATTTAATGCTACGACTAATCTTTCGCTTTTACTTCAGAGATCGCATCAGCGTCAAAAATATTTTCTAGTGGCTGTTTAAATACTTTTGCTATGGTAAAAGCCAACTGTAAAGACGGGTCATGCTTTTGTCGTTCAATTGCGTTAACTGCTTGACGAGAAACCCCGAGTAACTTTGCTAGTTGCTCTTGAGATAAGTCTCTTTCAGCACGTAATACTTTTAATCTATTCTTCACTATTATCTCCGCTTAGCAATAGCTGTAATACTACGCCATGACCGCCAAAAATCGCAGGTAATAAATAGGCTATATTGAACTCAGGCATTGCTACTTTCATTGCTAACATACCGTAAGCAAAGGTTACAAAGCTGACAATAGCAATTACCCATAGAAATGCTTCGCCAGTAAGACGTTGCATATATTCGTCTAACGACTTGAAGTGCTTACGGTAAATAAAAAATGCCCAAATTAGTGGCATGATAGGAAGTAGGGTTACTCCAATAACTTGCCATTGAGCTAAGCTGAAAAGCTCAATGGTAAAGGTTTGTACCGCAATAAGCGCTAAAAAAGCGAGCATTGCTAACATGAATTTTTTAGTAAATTTAGAGTTATTATTTATAAAATCTTTCATAGTAATTCCTTACTTTATGTACGATGTCTTTTACATAAAGTAATGCAAACCTTACCTTTGGTCAAGTTATTCATTACAAGAGAAGGCTTTAAAATAGTTAATAGGCGTGCTCAGCGTATTAAATATAATTATTTAACCGTTAAATTCGCTTTACACGCGGGAAAGGTTCGTTGTTTATTCGACGACTTCGCCTGAAGTGTTAGACTCGCTAGTAAACCAATTACAAATTACTTGATCGGCCTGTGGTAACCCCGTTTTCTTTAATGATGAGAATGCTTGTACTTTAATATTTGCGTTAAGAGAGGCTAACGTTTTCTTAACCCGAAGTACTTCTGCGCTCACCTTACCTTGTGATAATTTATCTGATTTTGTTAATAGGGCGAGTACGGGCAATTCAGAATCAGCAGCCCATTGAATTAAATCCATATCTAAATCTTTTAACGGGTGACGAATATCCATTAGTATAACAAGGCCTTTTAAGCATTCCCGTTTTTCTAAATATTCACCGAGTGCCTTTTGCCATTTCTTTTTCATTTCTAATGGTACTTTGGCAAAACCGTATCCAGGTAAATCAACCAAACGCATGTCTTCGCCAATTTCAAATACATTAATTAGCTGGGTACGACCGGGCGTTTTACTCGTTCTTGCTAGGCTTTTCTGATTAGTTAAGGTATTTAGTGCGCTAGACTTGCCCGCATTTGAACGACCTGCAAACGCTACCTCAATACCAGTATCTTCGGGTAAACGACGAATGTCAGGAGCACTAATGGTAAAAGTAGCTTTGCTTAAATGAACAACAGAAGTAGACAAGGTGATTTTCCGAAAACAATGAATATGGCGCTATTATATCTCTTTTTTGCCCGAATGAATTGTAATTCCCTTACTTTTTTTGATGATTTTTTGTTAAAGCCTATTAAAAAATGACATATATCGTGTAAAATGCGTGATTAATTAGGGTATGTCCTAAGCATTTATCACTTTTGTTTTCATTTATTATAAAAACAAGCAACCTATAAAATAGAGAGCACTCCATGAAAAAAGTCATATTTTCAATCGTTATCGGGTTAGGTATGTTATCTCAAGCCAATGCGTTTGAGGGCGATGCACAAGCAGGAAAAACCAAAGCAGCAGTATGTGCGGCTTGTCATGGGGCTAATGGTATTAGTGCCGCTGAAATGTATCCTAACTTAGCAGGCCAACATGCAGACTATATTGTTAAGCAATTAAAAGCATTTAAAGCAGGCTCTCGTAAAGACCCTGTAATGGCGCCAATGGCGGCAGGCTTATCGGAACAAGATATGGCTGATTTGGGTGCTTACTTTCAAGGAGCCAATAAAGTAGATGCTGCGGGTACTGATACGGCTTCAACTGTTGCAGCTCCGGCAGCAGCTCCAGTAATTGTTGCTGATGCATTAGCGGGTAAAGCGCTTTATCAAAACGGCGATAAAGCACGTGGTATTACAGCTTGTATCGATTGTCATGGTAAAGATGGTGCAAGCAATGTACTTATTAACCCTAATTTAGCTAAGCAACATCCTGAATATTTAGAAAAGCAATTAACGGCTTTTAAAAATGATACACGTACTAATGCATCAATGAATCAAGTAGCAGCGAACTTAACTGAAACTGATATTGTTAATTTAGGTGCGTACTTTAAAGATACCAGCGCTGTTGGCGAAATTACTGCGGAAAACCACGTTGTTACTGTTGTAAAAACATTTACGGGTGACGTAGAAGCAGGTAAAGCGAAAGCAGTAACATGTGCGGCCTGTCATGGTGCTGACGGTAATGCGGCTGTGCCTATGTATCCGTCGTTAGCGGGACAAAGTGAAGCCTATTTAACTAAACAATTAACTGACTTTAAAAAAGCAGTAGCAAGCAATAATACAGAAGGTCGTGTAGACCCAGTAATGGCGGGCATGGTTGCTCCATTATCTGCTGGCGACATTCAAAACTTAGCAGCTTACTTTGCTGCACAAACATTAAAACCAGCAGCAAGTGAAAGTAATGCTCACGGACAAGCGCTTTACCTTAGCGGTGATGCTAAACGCGGAATTACAGCGTGTGCAGCATGTCATAGCGTTGATGGTAAGGGTATGGGGCAAGCGAGATTCCCTGCTATTGCTGGTCAAAACTCAGCTTACATAAAAGCACAGCTTGAGAAGTTTCGTGCCAGTACACGTGAAAATGACTCAAATGAAATGATGCGTAATATTTCAGTTCGATTGTCTGATGACGATATTGCAGCACTTGCTCAGTATGTTTCAGCAATGAAATAAGCTTTACATTTAGTTATAAATTAAGCAGCGTTTATCGCTGCTTTTTTGTGCCTGAAATTCTAGCGGCGCCGATTAGCTATTAACCCGTCAGTTGTTTTATCTTAATATTATGCCAATTTCACTAACTATGTGATCATTGCTACTGGTTAAAACAACCAACTACTGTGTTATTTATTTAATAATTAGAACAACTAGTTATTAAAATAAATGCCTTGTATTTGGCTGTTTTTCTTGCGTATAAAGTAGACCACCTAATTAATGAAACGGGTATTATTACCACAACAAAATCCTACTTGATAAAAGGTGGCGTAAATTCACCTTGTTAATGGTGAATTTAACGTGATATGCGTTAAATTTACATTTTTACTACGCGTGATTTATAAAAAGAACATATATATCAATTGGTTATTCTTTGGTGTGGCTTCTGCATTATTTGCGATAATTAAAATACTAAGGGCTTCCGATGGAAACAACAACGACACCAATAATAAAAGCGAATAAGCTTGAACCTATAGCCAATAAACAGCGTATTCAAGTGATGGATTTACTAAGGGGGTTTGCGCTTATTGGTATTATTTTTATGAATATTGAGTGGTTCAATCGCCCTTTATCTGAATTGGTGAGCTTTGATCTTAGTCAAACAGGCGGTGCTTGGGCAACAAGTTGGTTGGTTAAAGTATTTATTGAAGGTAAGTTCTATAAATTATTTTCGATCCTATTTGGTATGGGGTTTGCCGTAATGTTAATTAATGCCCAGCAAGCAGGCAGACCCTTTGGCGCATGGTTTATTCGGCGAATGCTTGCCTTGTTTTTATTTGGCATGGCACATATGTTGTTTTTTTGGGGTGGGGATATAATACATGACTATGCGGTTACTGGATTATTTTTACTTGGCTTTGTTTATTTATTAAATACGCAGCGTTTAGCTAAATATAACCAACCAAAAACGTTTGCCAATGTTGCCGCTTCTCTTATTTTAGCACCATTAATTGTAACGTTAATTGCGGCTTTATTTTTTGGCTCTACACGTACTAATGAAGTGGTTACGACAGAGTGGAAAGAAAGAACGGCTGTGTTAAATGGGGCCGAAAGCAAACTATCTGAATATAAGTTAAGCGAGGAGTTTCTTAACCTTTCAACTATTGACGCTTCAAGCATACAAACATTAGCTGAAAATAGTGGTGCTAAAGATGATAAACAAACTGTTTTGGCTAATGAAACGGTTGAACTTTCTTCAGAAGAAAAAATAACGGCAAGAATTGAAAAACGTTTTCAACGTAAAAAAGAACAAGCGGTAGCTTTAGAAAAAGAACGCCAAATTTTTGCGCGAGCAAGCTACTGGGAAGTCGTACAGTTTCGTATTGACAGTGTTGCTGCGGAACTTAGCAAGACACCTGCAATGGCATTTTTTGTATGTATGCCGCTGTTTATGATTGGCTATTGGTTAGTTGCTAGTGAAAAAATAAAGAACCCTGAAGAGCACACATCCTTTTTTAATGTATTGTGCTGGGGCGGACTAGGTGTTGGTTTAGTTATTAATATTGTGTGCGTTTTTATTATGCTGCACCCAGCTACTCAATATGCTCGAGAAATACAAATTGCCAGTAATAATCTCTTTTTCTATGGTCAATACATTCTTTGTTTAGGCTATATTGGTCTTTTTGTAAAGCTTTCACTTAAGCCTTGGTTTATTAAAGGATTTTCATGGTTAGCGCCATTAGGGAAAATGGCATTAACTAATTACATTAGTCATTCTATTATTCTAAGCAGTCTTTTTTACGGCTATGCAGGTGCTATGTTTGGTCAAGTTGGAAGGGCTGAACAGGTCATTATCGTTGTACTTATCTTGCTTGTTCAAGTGGTTTTCTGCCATTTTTGGCTGAAAGTATTTCGTTTCGGCCCGTTAGAATGGCTATGGCGTTCTTTTACTTATTTAAAGTGGCAACCACTAAAAGTAAAAGCGGAAGTAATAAGTTAGCTAACTATTGATTTAACGATGAAAATGATTGCTTTAGCGCAACGCACTATTTCAATTTGTTATTTTATGTTATTACTAGCTGCAATTAAGTTATCTGGAAGATAAAGATGAAATTGTTTAAATCAATGTTGCTTTTATTAGCTGTTGTTAGCTTGTTTTCGGCAACGGCAGCAGAAATTTTTGATGAGAGTAATAACAACATAACTCGTCAAGATGTTTTACGAGGAGCAATAACACCTGAAAGAGCATGGTGGGACTTAAGTCATTATCATTTAAAGGTAAAGGTAGACCCCAGCAATAAAACTATTACAGGCACTAACACAGTGAGCTATCGTGTTTTGTCGACACAAAAACGCTTACAAATTGAGCTTCAAGCACCAATGATACTTGAAAAAGCGGTGCAGAATAATAAAAAATTAACGGTAGATAAAGACGGCTACAGCTATTTTATAACGTTAAATGAAGCACAAGAAATAGGCTCTGAACATCAACTTACTTTGTATTTTTCAGGTAAACCCGTTGTCGCTAAACGTGCGCCTTGGGATGGCGGTATTACGTGGAGTGAAGACAGTAACGGTACTGAATTTATTGCTTCATCTAACCAAGGAATAGGTGCAAGTATTTGGTGGCCTAATAAAGATCACGCTTACGACGAGCCAGACCTTGGCACAACGATTAGTGTGGAAGTACCAGAGCACTTAGTTGATGTATCTAACGGACGTTTATTGAGTGTTGATCATAATAAACAAGCGAAAACAAAAACGTATCACTGGCAAGTTACTAATCCCATTAATAACTATGGCATTAATATTAATATTGGCGACTATGTACATTTTGGTGAAAAATACCAAGGTGAAAAAGGCCAGCTTGACATGGATTATTGGGTTTTAAAAGAAAACTTAGCAAAAGCAAAGAGGCAATTTAAAGATGCTAGGCGCACAATTGAAGCATTTGAGCACTGGTTTGGCCCTTATCCTTTTTATGAAGACAGCTATAAACTAGTAGAAGCGCCATATTTAGGTATGGAACATCAAAGTTCAGTTACCTATGGCAATGGCTATAAAAATGGCTACAGAGGGCGAGACTTAAGTGGAACAGGCCCAGGCATGCTATTTGATTTTATTATTGTGCACGAAACAGGGCATGAATGGTTTGCTAATAACATTACTCATGTTGATGTTGCTGATATGTGGATTCACGAGTCGTTTACTAATTATTCTGAAAGCCTATTTCTTGAGTACCATTATGATAAAGAAAAAGCTTATAAATACCTCCGTGGTTTACGTGCGTTAATTCAAAATGACAGCCCTATAATCGGGCAATACAATATTCATCAAGAAGGCTCTAGCGACATGTATTATAAGGGTAGCAATATGCTACATACTATTCGCCAAGTGATAGATAATGATGCTAAATGGCGAAAAATTTTACGCGGCTTAAATAAAACCTTTTATCACCAAACCGTAACAACGAAACAAGTAGAATCTTATATGGCTAAGCTTGCAGGTAAAGACTTAAGTAAAATATTTGATCAATATCTACGAGATATCAGAATCCCTACCTTTGAGTACCTCTTTATCGATAGCAAACTAAAAATGCGATGGAGCAATGCCGTTAAAGGCTTTAATATGCCCTTACGTGTAAGTGTTAATGAAAAAGTGCAATGGTTATACCCAACAACACAATGGCAATCGGTTGACCTACCAAATACAAGTTCAGAGATACATATAGATCCAAATTTTTATATTAATAGTCAAAATACTTTAGGCTCGTTAAGTGCTATTAAGGTGTTTAAATAATCCATATAGCCAAAAAAAGCAGACTAATAAAGCCATTTTCATCGCTTTATTAGTCTTTAAAAAAATAAGATAAATATTGAACAAAAGTGCAGTTATCTGTTGCTAATATCTAAAATTTGGTTGATATAATTCTAATATTCAATATTATGAAGATAAAATATTAATGAGTCCTTTCTTTTCTATGTTGTTGTTTCGCAGTATCGCTTTGTTTCTTTTATTACAATGCTACCTATTTAATGGTGCGTTCGCGCAAGCTATGCAACAGCAAGGAAAACAGGCTCATAGCCTAAAAGAAATAACACAAATTTGCTTAACTTCGGCGATTGACTGCTTACAGTCTATTGATGATGTCTTAGTGAGTGTTCACCCTAAAAGCCGATTATATTTTGAAGTATTACAGTACAAACTTGAAGCGCTGTTCAATTTAAAGCACCGAGAGCAGCTTAACCAAGAAACTGAACAATGGCTTAACCATCCTAACTTACCACTGACATTTCAAGTAACCAATGCTATTTACTTTGCAAAATCTTCTTGGGAATTAAATAAAGTAGATAAAGCAAATGAAGCCTACCTTTTTGCTTTATCATTATTAAAACAAGTGAATTCTGAATTTCCATCTCCTTTGCGGTTAGTACAATTTGCCAACTTACAAATGCAATTAGAAGAATATGATGAAGCCTATCAATTAATGCTAGGTTTAGCTGAAAAATACCCTAATAGCCCTGATACGCGTTTTATGGTTGAGCTACACGGTAATTTAGGTCATGCGGCCAATAAAATGAAGCAACCTAAACAAGCGTTGATTCATTGGCAAGCAACAACAAAATGGGCGCGGCTTTTTGATAATAAACAGCAGCTTGGTGTAGTGTTTTTTAATTTGGCCGATATTTATGAACAGTTACAGCAATATGACGCTGCATTTGCTCACTTTACTGATGCAATTAATTATTCAAAAGCGGCTAATGACAAAATGAAAATGCATGAAGGGAAGCTTCGTTTATTGAAGGTAAAGCTTCTTATGGGGCCTGTTTGCAAAAATGATCCCCTATTTACATCGATCAATAAAAAGTATTTACCTAAGATGCTTCCATATACGTATCATTCTGATTTAGCCGAGCTAACTAAAAAGTTAAAAAGCTGTCAACTTTAGCCGTCTCCTTTAATTCATTCAATAAAGCGTTATTCACAAGTATTAGCCTTAAAACACTTTGTCTTGACTTTTCTTAAAGTGATATCATAATGATATCACTTTAAGTTTTGACCAAGGAAGTACTATGTTTACAGAAAAATCAATTAAAGCCCCTAATGGTTTAGCAGTTATTGCGTTATTATTTGTTTTACAAATGGCAACGATAGGCGTTATTGCTAATGCTGTTATGGCAAAATCAGGTGTTGGTGTATTGGCAGGTGTGCTGTGTGCCATACTTGTATTTATATGTTGGTTCGGCTTTTATATGGTGAATCCAAAAGAGGCAAGGGTGCTACAATTATTTGGCAAATATGTAGGTACGGTGCATGACTCGGGCTTACGTTGGTCAAACCCTTTCTATACCAAAATGCGCGTGTCGGTTCGTGTTCGTAATTTTGAAAGCGGTAAGCTTAAGGTTAATGACAAAAATGGTAATCCTATTGAGATTGCCGCGGTAATTGTATGGGAAGTGGTTGATACTGCAGAGGCTGTTTTTCAGGTTGATGACTATGAAGACTTTGTATCAATACAAAGTGAGTCTGCTTTACGAAATTTAGCGACAAGTTATGCGTATGATAATCATGAAGAAGAGACTATCTCATTAAGAAGCAATCCTATAGAAATTTCTGAAGCATTAAAAACAGAGGTGCAAGACCGTTTAGAAAAAGCAGGTGTTAAAGTAATTGAGTCGCGCATTAGTCACCTTGCTTATGCGCCTGAAATTGCAAATGCCATGCTACGTCGCCAACAAGCAATGGCTATTATTTCAGCCCGCCAAAAAATAGTTGAAGGTGCTGTAGGAATGGTTGAAATGGCATTACATCAGTTAGCTGAACGTGAAATTGTTGACTTAGATGCTGAACGAAAAGCCGCAATGGTGAGCAACCTACTTGTCGTATTATGTAGCGACGATGCAGCACAGCCTATTGTAAATGCAGGTAGCTTATATTAATAATTCACTATGCTTCACGGTTTCAATGTCCGTTACATCATAATTAGCAGAGGTATATTTTGGCTAAAAAAGCCTATCCATTACGTATTAATGAAGAAATTTTAGCGGCTATGCAGCAGTGGTCTGATGATGAATTACGTAGTTTGAATGCTCAAATTGAATATGTGCTTAGAGACGCTTTACGAAAGTCTGGGCGCAGTAAAGCGAGAGTGGTAACGCCGATAATCGACCCTATAGACGATAACAAAAAGTCTTCTTGTTAGCATTAACGAAGAGATACTTGTAGTTTAGTTACAGAAAATTGTTTTCATGATAATACAGATAAAAAAAAGCCGATAGATATACTATCGGCTTATTAGCTATGAGGAGAGCTAGAATATACAAATTATTACAACAAGTGTTCGCGTTAGGAACAAAATGATTATAGAGCACAAACTCTATTTATGTAAAGTTTTTTGTAATTTAATTACACTTTTGTTTTTAGATTACAATTTTATTCATATATTCTTATCAATTATTTCTGCTTAATGTGCTTGTTCCCAGTTATCACCAATGCCTGCTTCAGCTATTAGCGGTACTTGCAAGTCAACTACGTTGTTCATAATGTCTATTAACTTTTCTGTGGTTTCTGAAACAATGTCTTGGTGAATTTCAAAAACTAATTCATCGTGTACTTGCATGGTCATTTTAATACGATCATCATTTTGAGCTTCTATCCAAGCATCAACCGCTAGCATGGCTTTCTTAATAATGTCGGCTGCGGTGCCTTGCATTGGCGCATTAATCGCTTCACGCTCGGCGGCTTTTCGGCGCATAGCATTTTTAGATTTTATTTCAGGTAAATATAAACGACGGCCAAAAACCGTTTCTACATAGCCAAGCTCTTTGGTTTGTTGTCTGGTGTCTTCCATGTAGCTAAGTACGTTAGGGTAGCGCTCAAAGTATTTGTCCATGTACTCTTGCGCTAGATAACGCTCTATTGATAACTGCTCAGATAAGCCAAATGCCGACATGCCGTATATTAAACCAAAGTTAACAGCTTTAGCACTTCTGCGCTGATCGCTGGTTACCTGATCTAATTCAACGTCAAATATTTCAGCTGCGGTTGCTCTATGAACATCGCGACCTTCAGAAAATGCTGTAACTAATCCTGTATCGTTTGATAAATGCGCCATAATACGCAACTCTATTTGTGAGTAATCAATAGCAACGACTTTATAGCCAGGGCTGGCAATAAACGCATGTCGAATTTTTCGGCCTTCTTCACTGCGAATAGGAATGTTTTGTAAGTTAGGATCGGTTGACGATAATCGTCCAGTAGCAGCAACTGCTTGTTGGTAAGTAGTATGCACACGACCATTATTATCCACCATCAATGGTAATTTGTCTGTGTAGGTTGATTTAAGCTTTGATAGCCCTCGATGCTCAAGAATAATACGCGGTAATTCGTAGCCGTCTTTTTCTAGTTTTTCCAAGACATCAACAGCGGTTGAAGGTGCCCCTTTAGGGGTTTTTTTAATTACAGGTATTTTTAATTCTTCAAATAATATTTGCTGTAACTGTTTAGGTGAACTTAGATTAAATGACTGACCTGCTACTTCGTGCGCTTTTATTTCTAACTGCTGTAAACGTGGCGCAATTTCGTTGCTCTGTTGATTAAGTAAGTCGCTGTCAAGCAACACGCCAAGTTGCTCCATTTTGGCTAATACAGGCAGCAATGGCATTTCAACATCATTAAAAATAGCTAATTGCTCGGGACTTTTTTCAAGCTGTGGGTAAATTGCTTGATGTAATCGTAACGTTATATCTGCATCTTCCGCTGCGTAATGGCCTGCTTTTTCAATATCAATTTGGTTAAAGGTCAATTGCTTTGCACCTTTACCTGCAATATCTTCAAAGTGAACGGTTTTATAACCTAAATACTTATCGGCTAGCGCGTCCATATTATGGCGTGTGGCGACACTATTAAGGCAATAAGACTCAATCATCGTATCAAAAGCGATACCCGCCATGGCTATACCGTATTGCGCTAATACATTGGCATCATACTTAAGGTTTTGACCAATTTTGGTTATTGTGGTGCTTTCTAATAGTGGTTTTAGTTGCGCTAAAACATCCGTTAACGAAAGTTGTGCAGGTGCATCGTCATAATCATGCGCCAAAGGAATGTAAGCCGCTTTGCCTGCCTCAGCGGAGAAAGATACACCGACGAGTTTTGCTTTGGCGTAGTCAACACTGGTGGTTTCTGTATCAAATGCAAAAGTGCCTGCCGCTTTTAGTTTATCTAACCACTGAGTTAAACTGGCTTGATCAAAAATGGTGTCGTATTCAGCCGAAATTTCTTTAGATATTACAGCATCATTGTTTTCAGTTGAACCTTCCGTAAGAGTAGCTGCCTCATTATCGTTTGCATTAAGCTCTGCGAGTAAGCGACGCAATTCAAATTGGCTGTATAATTCAGTTAATTTTTCAACATTGGCTGAAGTGGGTTGTAATTGTTCGACTGTCTGATCTAATTCAACATCAAGCTTAATGGTGGCTAATTGATAAGATAGCGGAAGCTGCGTTAACGCCGTACGCAAATTCTCGCCTATTTTGCCTTTTATTGCATCGGCATTGGCAATTACGTTATCGAGATTTTCATGTTCAAGTAACCATTTAACGGCAGTTTTAGGGCCACATTTTTCCACGCCTGGAATATTATCGACTTTGTCACCCATTAGCGCTAAGTAATCAATAATTTGATCGGGGCGTACGCCAAACTTTTCAATAACGCCTGCTTCATCTAGCTCAACGTTTGTCATGGTATTGATTAAACGCACATGTTGATTCACTAACTGCGCCATATCTTTATCGCCAGTAGAAATTACTGTTTCAATGCCTGCTTGCGAAGCTTGATGTGCCAATGTGCCAATTACGTCGTCAGCTTCTACACCAGGTATTACTAATAAAGGTAGTCCCATTGCGGTAATAATTTCATGTAATGGTGCTATTTGCGTTCTTAAATCATCAGGCATCGGTGGACGATTGGCTTTGTACTCAGGGAACATATCGTTACGGAACGTTTTTCCTTTAGCGTCAAAAATAACCACGATATTCCCATTTGGGTAGTCTTTTTTAAGACTCTTGATCATGTTTAATACGCCAGTAATTGCGCCTGTCGGCTGTCCATCTGCTGTCGATAATGCTTGTAGATAAGGCACATGGTAGGCGCGAAAAAGATAAGAAGAACCGTCGACTAATATGAGTGGCGATAAAGAGGCTGTTGTCATGATGTACTGTGTCGTTACGTAATTTGCTGTTAAGGATGCCACAAACCTGATAGGCACTCTAGCAATTAAAAATAAATTAGTGGGAATATTGTCTCAAAATGTGGATAACTTTGTTGAAAAGCACAGGTGATTGACTTCTTATTAATCAATAAAAAGTTAACGGTTTTTATAAGTTGTTGTTAATAGTGGAAAAAGGTAAGAAAAAATCCTTTTTATCACATTTTGCTTTTATTTTTATATATGTGGATAAAAAAATTATCAATCTTGATGTATAAACAAAGTTACTTTAACTTTGCTAACCAAGGACGATAGAGATTACCAGAATTTCGCCGCAATACTAGTAAATTATTAAATTTTTTTAAAGATAAAAAAAAGTGTTAAATAACAAAAAAACATAAGCGAGTATTTATGCGAGCTTAACAAGCTTGTTAAACGTTTTTATAGTAAAGTGAGTTGCATATATCGGTTATTTTTTACAAAAATTACGGGTAAAGCGTTAATGTAAAATAGCGGAATTTTATTACACTAATATCGTTGCTTACGTTTCTACTTTGAGTGGAAAAGGTTTTAGCCAACGACTCTATTTTTACCTAATTTTTTCGCTTGATAAAGGTTTTTATCGGCATTTTTAATGGCTTGTTCAAATGAATAAGCATCATCCACTTCATAAACGCCAAAACTACAGGTTAGTGTTGTTGGTTTTTGCTCAATAATAAAAGGTGTTTCTTCTATGCGCTGACGAATTTTTTCAGCGATGGTAACTGTAACTTGGTGTGGTGTTTGGGGTAAAAAAATCAAGAACTCTTCGCCTCCATAGCGCGAAACTACGTCTGAATTACGTACTTGATTTTTAAGTAATTGAGCAATATGAATAATTGCGGCATCGCCAACATCGTGACCATGAGTGTCGTTTACTTGTTTAAAGTCATCAATGTCGACCATGATTAACGACAAGGGAAATGTATTATTTTGATCGCTATTTAATTGTGGTAGCAATAAGGCATCAATAAAGCGTCGATTAGCCAGTCCTGTTAAAGGGTCTGTATTGGCTTTTTTCTTTTGTTCTTTTGAAATTAAACTAATAGTTTCAAAGCTTTGGTTGCGAAAGTATTCATTAATAAAAGCAAATATTATGACAACACAATACGAAGCAAAAAAACGACTTTTCTCAACATTTCCGTAAACCGCTTGTCCAATATCTGGCCCGTACAGTAAAAAAAGGATGCTAGCGATCAAGCCTACGGTAAGTACCGAGCCTGTATAAACACCAAATATTGCGAATGCGGCTAAAGGTGAAAACATTAGCCAGTACAAAGCGGTGTTATCTTTTCCGCCAGTGTAGGTTAATAACGCGGTGAGCAATAAAATAGTTATACTGACGATAATTGTCGTTTTAGCAAGATCTTTCGTTTTGTAAAATAAAAGTAAAGCTGTGACTAAACCCGCTAAAGCGAGAGCGAGTGTTGCGGTTAATAAAGGAGGGTAAATTTCGTAATTACTATAAATGAGGCTTGAAAACACAATGATGGCGATAAAAACCATTGCGATAAAAGAGAATACTCGGCGCTTTTTGTCTGCATCATTGATACTGTCAAAGTTAGCATTGTTTTGCCATCTTTCTTTGGAAGGGGTGGCTTCTTTTTTCATATTTTAGCTAATTTATTAAACACTTCTCAACTATAGCCGCTTAATGATAAATAATCGAATTTAATTGTTTTAAAAGCATATTTATTAAAAGCTGCGTTCTAGGTTGAACTAGGATTTTGCATAGCCCCCATTTTATTTTTTAGATCTGGGGGCGAATAGTTAGAATGAATTATACCATCAAGTCATAGTAACAAACTCTTCAGCAGACGTTGGATGAATAGCAATTGTATTATCAAAATCGGCTTTTGTAGCGCCCATTTTTAAAGCAACAGCAAATCCTTGTAGTAGTTCATCACTACCAAAACCAATGCTATGTATACCCACTATTTTTTCCTCTTTGCCCACGCAAATTAATTTCATACGAGTAGGATCGCGATAGTCTTCTGTCATCGCTTGGTATAGTGCGGTAAATTGCGAGTTATATACGTTAACTTGATCTGCACCATACTCAGTAAGCGCTTCTTGCTCAGTTAAGCCAATGGTGCCAATAACAGGATGACTAAAAACAACGGTAGCAATATTGGAATAATCTAAATGTTCGTAAGGTTTATTATTAAATAAGCGCTCGCATAAACGACGACCAGCAGCAACAGCAACAGGCGTTAATTGTGCTCGGCCGGTATTATCACCAACCGCGTAAACGCCATCAACTGTGGTATTTTGATATTTGTCGGTCGGAATAAAGCCACGTTCGTCAAGTTCAATGCCTGTTGTTTCAATATTGATGGTATTGGTTGCTGGCTCTCTGCCAATTGCCCAAATAAGTTTTTCAACGGGGCCAATAGCTTGCCCATTTTCTAAATGAACAGTAAGTTGGCCATCGGTATGTTTTTCAATACGTGCAGGGGTGCTATGCGTATGCAAAGTTGGCCCATGTTTCGCCATTTGTTCAACTAAGGTGTCGCTTAACATGTCGTCAAAAGCACGTAAGGGTTTTTCTTTTCTTACTAATAAATGTGATTCTGTACCAAGTGCGTGTAGTACCCCTGCAAGTTCAACGGCAATATAACCTGCGCCCACAACCGCAACTGACTTAGGTTGCTCTGTTAAGGCAAAAAAACCGTCAGAATCTATGCCGTATTCAGCGCCTTCAATAGCTGGAATGCTTGGGCGTCCGCCCGTGGCAATAACAATGTGGTCGGCGGTAATATGTTCCCCGTTTACCTCTACGGTATTTTTATTTACAAACTTGGCATACCCTTCAATTACTGTCACGCCGTTACTGGCAAAACCTCTTGCATAGGCAGCATGTATACGTTCAATGTAAGCTTCGCGATTACTGACTAACGTTGACCAATTAAAATTTTGTAGTGGTGCATTAAAGCCGTAGTTGGGTGCGTAATGCAATGCATCTGCTATTTGCCCTGCATACCACATCGCTTTTTTCGGTACACAACCGACATTTACACAAGTACCACCAATGGCTTTTGCTTCAATTACAGCTGCCTTTTTACCTAATTTAGCGGCTCTATTGGCTGAAGCAATACCGCCACTGCCTGCGCCTATTGCGAGAAAATCAAAATGTTGTGTCATGTGAAGCCTTAAAAAGGGAAGTGATAATAGAATATAATAAGAACGGATCAGGTTGCATTCAAGTTCACACGATAAGAAACTTTTTATCAGTGAACGATTATTGCTGGTAACACTTGAATTTTTAGTGGTGAGACATTACATCTTAGGACAAGTATTTATCATTATTTACGTCATACTAAGTGAATTAGTATCACCTGAGCCAACGTTATGAATAACCCTTTACTATCTAATAGTGCATTACCTGAGTTTTCAAAAATTAAGCCTGAACATGTTAAACCTGCGGTTGAACAAGCGATAGCAAAATGTAAGCAAGTTATTGAGCAAGTTTTAGATAATACAAGTGGTTTTACTTGGGCTAATTTAGTGATGCCACTTGATGAAGCTGACGATACACTAGGTAAATTATGGTCGCCAGTGTCGCATATGAATTCGGTGGTTAATAGCGATGAACTACGCGACGCTTACGAGTCATGTTTACCCGTTTTATCTGAATACAGTACTTTTGTTGGTCAGCATCAAGCGTTATTTTTAGCGTATCAGCAATTAGCAGATAGCGATGAATATCAAACCTTAGACGAAGCTCAACAAAAGGTTATTGATAACGCACTGCGTGACTTTAAATTATCGGGCATTGCCCTAAATAATGAAGATAAAAAACGTTATGGTGAAATAGCCACACGTCTTTCAGAGTTAAGTTCTAGCTTTGGTAATCATTTACTTGATGCAACGCATGCTTATCAAGTAAATATTACTGATGAAAGTGATCTTGCTGGCTTGCCTGACAGTGCCAAAGAAGCGGCATTCGCATTAGCTAAGGAGCAAGAGAAAGAAGGCTGGTTATTTACTTTAGACATTCCAAGCTACTTACCTGTAATGATGTACAGCGAAAACCAATCATTAAGAGAGCAGCTTTATAAAGGTTATGTTACTCGTGCGTCAGACCAAGGGCCGAATGCGGGTGAATTTGATAATAGTAATACTATGGTAGAGCTATTAACGCTACGCCATGAATTATCTCAGTTGCTAGGTTTTAGTAGCTTTGCTGAAAAGTCATTAGCTACCAAAATGGCAAATACCACTGATGAAGTTATTGGTTTTCTAGAAGACTTAGCAGTGAAGTCAAAAGCTCAAGGGCAAAAAGATTTAGACGAAGTAAAGGCGTTTGCAAAAAGTGAGTTTAATCAAGTTGATTTACAACCATGGGATTTGCCTTTTTACAGTGAAAAATTAAAACAAAGTCGTTACGCAATTTCAGATGAAGAGTTACGCCCGTATTTTCCAGAAGACAAAGTAGTTAACGGTTTATTTAGCGTGGTCAATCGTTTATTTGGTCTTTCAGTCAAAGAAGTTGAGGGAGTTGATACTTGGCATAGCGATGTGAAATTTTATCAAGTGTTTGATAAAAACAATGCCTTGCGGGGGAGCTTTTACTTAGACCTATACGCGCGTGCTAAAAAGCGTGGTGGTGCATGGATGGACGACTGCGTTGGTCGTCGTCAAACTGAAAATGGCGATATTCAATACCCCGTAGCTTATTTAACGTGTAACTTTAACGGCCCTGTTGGCGATAAACCTGCGCTCTTTACCCATGATGAAGTGATCACCTTATTCCACGAATTTGGTCATGGCATTCATCATATGCTCACACAAATTAATGCAAGCGGTGTGTCAGGCATAGATGGTGTACCTTGGGATGCCGTAGAGCTACCGAGCCAGTTTTTAGAAAATTGGTGCTGGCAGCCTGAAGCATTAGCGTTTATTTCAGGGCATTATCAAACCAATGAGCCTTTACCTAAAGCCATGCTAGACAAAATGCTGGCGGCGAAAAATTTTCAATCAGCAATGCAAATGTTACGTCAACTCGAATTTAGTTTGTTTGACTTTAAAATGCACCAGCACTTTGAGCCAAAAGCGAATAATGACGACTATATTCAACAAGTACTTGATCAAGTTCGAACACAATATGCTGTGGTAAAAACGGCTGAATTTAATCGTTTTCAGCATAGCTTTGGTCATATTTTTGGTGGTGGTTATGCAGCTGGTTATTATAGTTATAAGTGGGCAGAGGTATTGTCAGCCGACGCTTTTTCACGCTTTGAAGAAGAAGGCGTGTTTAATGAAGCCGTAGGGCATGACTTTTTAATTAATGTGCTTGAAAAAGGTGGTTCAAAAGAGCCTAGCGAGCTTTTTAAAGCTTTCAGGGGTAGAGCGCCATCTATTGAAGCTTTATTACGCCATAGTGGTATTGGCTAAAGAACCTGGTGTGACTTCCCTTAATGTATCGAGTTAAATAGTTCACCAAACTGCTATTAGGGCGTATACTTAGCGTACGCCTTAAATTAATTATTGCTATAAACCATAGCAATTGGGAAAACGTTTTGACTGAATACCAAATAGCACTTGCTTATTTAGCTGCATTGGCAATTGTTTGTCTGGCGTTATTCACGTTTACTTCATTTTTGCCTAAACCAGAAAATACTAACAAAGCTAAATCCACTTATTTTTTCCGAGTATTGTTGCTTTTTGTTATGGCGACACAAGCCGCCTTCTTGTTTAGATACGAACACGCCCCGTTAACCTCAATTTTACTTAGCAGTTTATTTATGCTGCTCATCGCTTATTCAGTGATGTGTGCCATTTATAGCCGATACGATGTTGATACTACATCTAAGCATTATGTGTTTATTGGGGGGCATTGTTTACTGCTGCTAGGTAGTGTTTATGCATTACATCAATATACCGAGTTGGCTTATTGGCGAGCAGTTTTAATATTAGTAAACCTTAGCCTGCCTTTTGGGTTAACTATGCGGTTGTCGCATCAACAGTTTAAAAAACATCGCTTGGGTGACCGAGTGCTGTATAGCGCTTTATTAATCACCATTTTGCTTTACCTTATCTATACTTTTTCAGTGTGTGTATTTTTTAGAGATTATTTATTTGCGCCAATAACGCTTACATTTATTAGCCTTTTAAGTTTTGTTTGTATTTTATTTTTAGGTTTTGCGTTAAGTATTATTTATTCATTAGTTGGAAAGCTTAGAAAAGAATTGATAACTGATCGCCTAACAGGTGCTAAAAATAGGAACTACCTAAATGATATTTCACAGCAACTTATTTCAATAGCGAAACGTTCTAATACGCCATTATCGTTAATCGTTTGTGATATTGACTGGTTTAAAAAAATTAATGACACCTATGGTCATGCGGCAGGCGATAAAGTACTCATTGAATTTTCCAATAGCATAAAAGGAAGCTTACGTACTGAAGACAGCTTTATCCGCATTGGCGGTGAAGAGTTTATTATACTTTTACCGCATATTAGTTTAGAACAAGCTGTACTAACTGCGGAAAGGCTAAGGCATTCAATTGAATTGTTACCTATTACAATAAAAGAAAAAACGATCACTATTACGGCAAGCTTTGGCGTAGCCGCAGTCGACTTAACGCATATAATTGACCATAGCGTTAATAATGCTGACGGCGCACTTTATGAAGCGAAGCGTAGTGGCCGCAATAAAGTCGTTTCCTTTAACCACTAACCCAACAAAAAAATACGATGGAATCTATTGATAAACTTTACGCACGTGCTGCCGATAGAAAAGGCGGAGAGCATGCGCTTAACTTACTTTTAGGTGAGCAAGAAAACGCTCTCTCGTTCTTAGCGCACTCAGACGACCGATTATTGTCAGCTTTTACCAAAAAAGTATTTCAATCGGGCTTTGTATGGCGAGTGGTAGAAA
>JBMZCX010000028.1:0-32013 GCA_049613795.1 Thalassotalea sp.
GGGATGATTAATACCTTCCAAGCGATTACTTTATTTGGTACGGGTGATCCTAAACTAATGGCAGGCGGTATTTCTCAAGCCTTAGTTACTACTGTTCTAGGCTTAGTTGTTGCCATTCCAATGGTCTTTATTTCCACGCTGTTAAATACGCGTAGCCGTAGCATTATTAACGTATTACAACAGCAAAGTGCAGGCATTATTGCAGAGCGTGCTGAGAAAGGAGCATAAACCATGATTTTATTCATCGAAATGATGAATAGCATTCGAGTGTTTATCGACACGGGCGGTCAAGTGTTGACCGTCATCGCTGGTGTTATTTGCTTAATGTGGTTTTTAATTTTTGAGCGTTTGTATTTCTTTTTAGGAACCTATAAACGCATGAGAGATCACATTATCCAAACATGGAATTTACGTGAAGATAAAAGCTCATGGAATGCTGAACAAATTCGCATAGCGAATGTATCGCGCATTACCGAGCAATTGAGTAAAAATGTGGCCTTGATACAAAGTTTGGTTGTGCTGTGCCCATTATTAGGCTTACTTGGCACGGTAACAGGCATGATAGAAGTGTTCGACGTTATGGCTATTTCAGGTAGCGGAAATGCAAGGTCAATGGCTTCTGGCGTATCAAAAGCCACTATTCCAACAATGGCAGGCATGGTGGGTTCTTTGTCAGGCGTATTTATGGTGACTTGGTTGCAGCGTAAAACCAAGCGTAGAACAGAGCAGATGGAAGATAGTCTGCTGATGACTCACTAGTAGTGAACAAGAAAATTTAAAAGGGCAAACGCATGCGTTCTCAATTATCAAATATATTACAAGAGCAAGAAGAAGCTGAAGAAATTAACATGACACCTATGTTAGATGTTGTTTTTATTTTACTTATTTTCTTTATTGTTACTGCCTCATTCGTAAAAGAAGCAGGCATTGAAGTAAATCGCCCAGAAGCGGCAACCGCAGTGAAAAAAGAACGCGCTAATATTTTAGTGGCAATTAGTGATACAGGCGAAATTTGGATCAATAAACGTCGCATCGATGTAAGAGCGGTACAAGCCAATATTGAGCGTTTAAAGGCTGAAAATCCACAAGGTACCGTGGTCATTCAAGCAGATAAAAAAGCGACAACCGATGTGTTGATCAAAGTCATGGATTCTGCACGCGCAGCTGGGGTTTACGATGTCTCTATTGCGGCAGACGAGGCGTAATTATGACAAGTGACACTATGCCTGATACGGCACTAATGAATAAGAGAAGTAGTGATATAAAGCGCTATGGCTTCGGGCTAATATTGGCCGTTGTTATGACCTTTTTATTGTTATGGAGTATGCAGGCATTAATTACCGGTGGTAATAATGCGATGACTGAAGCGCCAAGAGGCAATGTGCTTGACTTTATTCGTTTAAAACAAGACGAAACGGTGGCTAAAAAAGAACGTAAACCACAAAAGCCACCTAAACCTAAAGAGCCGCCACCGCAAATGCAGCCGCCACAAATGCAGCAAGCCAATCCGAATACTGACGCCGTTTCAACGAGTTTTTCGGCTGATATTCAAGCAGATACAGGGCTTGCTGGCGGTTTAAGTTTAAGTAGCACAGATGGTGACTATTTACCTATTGTAAAAGTTGCACCTATTTACCCGCGCCGCGCACAATCTCGCGGACTTGAAGGTTACGTTATTGTTGAATTTACCGTAACAACTAATGGTTCGGTGAGAGATCCTATTGTTATTGAAGCAAAGCCTGAAGGCGTATTTGATAGGGCGGCGCTTAATGCGGCATTAAAATTTAAATACAAACCCCGTGTGGTTGACGGTACGGCGACAGAAGTTGCCGGTGTACAAAATAAAATATCATTTGAAATAGACGGTTAACCGCTTTATTTCATTTGTTTTAAATAGCTTCCTGTAAAAGAAAGGAGAGAAAAATGAAAACATTATGGGTTTCTTTATTAGCACTGAGCTTTGCTTATTTTGCGCCATTGTCTATTGATCAAATAGGTACAGTTCAAGCGAAAGAAAGTAGTGCATCTGAAAAAAAATCGGTACGTGTGCCTGCTATGCGAAACCGCGTATATACCCAGTTTTCACGCGCACAAGAAATTGCTGATGCAGGTGATAAAACGGGTGGCCTAGCGGTACTTGATCAA
This sequence comes from Thalassotalea sp., assembly GCA_049613795.1. GTDB lineage: Bacteria > Pseudomonadota > Gammaproteobacteria > Enterobacterales > Alteromonadaceae > Thalassotalea_B. The sequence continues at coordinate 2,146 of JBMZCX010000028.1, forward strand.
GTAAAAGAGCAAATAAGTAGCTTAAACGACTATGAAAAAGCGATGTTATGGAACTTTTATGGTTTTATGCATTATGCAGATGAAAACTTAGTAGAAGCGAGCAAAAGTTTTAAGCAGGTTATTGCACAGCAAGCGATACCTGAATCATTACGCTTATCAACGCTTTATTCACTTGCTCAGTTATCAATGCAGCAAGAAGACTATAATCAAACGTTAACCTATTTAACACAATGGGAAAGCGTGAACACCAAAGCATTAACTGGCGCTCAGCATATATTATTTGCGCAGGTTTATTATCAAAATAAGCAGTACCTAAAATCACTTACTGCGGTTAATCAAGCTGTTGAACTAACTAAGGCTGACGGTAAATTACCCAAAGAAAATTGGCTTATTTTACAACGTGCTAACTACTATGAGTTAAAACAGCCGAAACAAGTAACTCAAGTGATGGAACAATTAGTTAAGCATTATTCAAAGCCAGACTACTGGATCCAACTTAGTGCGATGTACGGTGAAATTGGCGAAGAAAAGAAGCAGCTCGCAGTAATGGAGGCGGCATACCAAGCAGGGTATATTACTAAAAAGCAAGACCTTTTATCATTAGCACAATTGTATCGTTTTCATGAAGTACCGTTTAAAGCCGCCGATGTTTTAGCCAAGGCAATAGACAATGGCAGTCTTATCGCGAATGAACGCCATTTAGAAATGTTAGCGCAGGCTTACATTGCTGCTAAAAGTGACGAGCAAGCTTTACCTATATTACACAAGGCGTCTGAAATCGCTGAAACGGGTAAGTTTGACGTACAACTTGCTCAAGCATATTTAAATTTAGAGCAATGGCAACAGGCGATTAATGCTGCCGATAAAGCGCTTGAGCGCGGTGGAATAAAGCGCATTGGCGATATGCACTTAGTATTAGGCATGGCGCAATATAATATACAAGAGTTTGAGGAATCGTTACTTGCATTTAAAGCAGCGGAAAATATCAATACCTCAGCCAAAACCGCCAAACAGTGGTATCAATACGTTAAGCGTGAACAAGGTCAGCACGAAAAATTAGCAATGTTACGCTAATGCGTTTTTCAGCCTATTCCTATTAAGTTACGTTAGTGAGTTGTTCGCTTTTTACAACTCACTTAGCGGACAATATTATCATTACATCCAAGATCGTTTGCTGCTTTCTACCTGATAAAGGGCATTGTTAATTAACCCAAGTCCCTCTTGCTCAACAATAAATGGTACTTTTTGACTGCCAGCGGCTAGAATAAAGTTGACGGCACAAAGTTGGTGGCGCTTTAAAAACCAGCTTTGTACAAATTGGGTTTGTTGCACTTTATAAATAGGGAAACAGTAGTAATCTACGCCGAGCATGCCTTTGCGTATATAAATAAAGTGTTCATCTACGGCATAGCCCCAACGTTTCCAGCGACAGTAAACCAGCAGTGAAATTACGCTATAAATAGCGACCGCACCACCGATTAATGGGTATTGATTATGGTAAGTTAGCAGTGCTAAAACTGTAATAAAAATTGGCGTAAGAAAATAGCCAATATGGCGTAGTAAAAAGCGCGGGCTGATCGATTGATAATTTACCTTATTTAGCTGGTTTTCAGGATAAACATCGTTTATTAATAATTGAAATTCATGCGCTTTTACCGAAGGTACAATAATTTTATTACTTGCAGCACCTTGGCCGTATTGTTGGCCATTCGCACTTATTTGCTCAAACTTAACATTCATACGTTTGAGTAATACGTCAAGCCAGTCTTGTTGGCGCACTATCATTTGTAAGCGCGATAAACGCATAGTCACTTCGTGCTTAGTAAATAAGCCGCTACGGCGAATATAACGGTCGCCTAACTTGGATAAAGTAAAGTTGTAATAACTTAAAATAGCCCCAGCAACTGAAAATAACGAGATAAATAACATCGCTATAAAGGTTAGTGTTAATGCATATAAACCTATTTGCCACCATGACTTATCAGCAATAACAAATAATTGCTCAATATCAATCCCAATACTCTGAAAGAAATCAACGACACTTCGGCCAATATTATCGAAAAACGGTGCTAAACCACCTAAAAATATCCAAATGCGATTATTGGTTAACCCATGAATAACTAAATCGGTTAATGAGCGAGTATTTAATAAGGTTTCGTTTTCATCTATTGGCGTTGTTGATGTTTGACTATTGCTAATGTTGTTAGTGAGTTGTTCGTTATTTACTGTTGAGCTATCAGCGTCTAAAGCGCTATTTTTTTGATGAGCTGCTAGTATTTCTCGTTTAAGCGCTTCTGCAAAATCAAGTTTTAAAGCAACGACTTTGGCTTCTTGTTTATGAGAACCCGCAGTATCAAGCTGCATACAGGTATAGTGAAAAGGGCGATAGTATAAAGGTTGCTCTAGCTTTACATTTTGAATACGGGTAAAAGGCAAGTTGATGTGTTTTTTGGAAATTACGCCAGAACGAATTTCAATATGGCCATTGGACAAACGATACTGAAAGAAATAAAAACTTAGAAAAGTGCTTAATAAAATCAATAATATAACCAGTGCTGCTATGGGTAACCAAATATGTGGATTTTCGAGAACCTTCTTATACCCAAGAAGAACCGCAGGAGCCAAATAAACAATATTGCCCGCTATGCCCCAAAAGAGTTTGACGACAAAATACAACATAGCAATGGGTGAAATACGTTGCCATTTATCTGTTTGTTGCTCCGTAATAGAGACTTTTTCCAATGAGTGTTGATTATCCATTAGTGTTAGCGTCTTTATGGCTAAGAATAAACTGTCTAACAGATTCTGCATCAGCCACAGGTAGGCCGGGTATTTCAAAGGTGTGCAATGCGCCCCCCGCACTAAATACTTGTAACTTGGCTAACCCTACTTTGCGATCGATGGGCCCTCGTTTTAATTCAACATGTTGTATCCTGAGAATTGGCTGGCTGACCGTTTTTCTAAAAATAAGGCCTGAGCTGTAATGTAAATCGAGATCTCTTAACGCATATTTTTTGTGTTTGTCGGCGAAAAAAATATAGGTAATGACAAGAGCCGCTAATATTGCAATGGCGAATAAAATATACTGGATCACGGGGGCTGCAGGTTCAGGAAGTGGCACAATGCTTTGTTTAAGGGCGATAATGCCAATTAATAAGGGCAAGCTAAACCAGAAAATGGCAAGTGCTAAACGCGCTTTAGCATAAACGGGCGCTAATACTTGCTGCTTTAGTCCCTCTATATTGGGTAATTCTGTGGGGAAAATGGAGGAATTAGCAAAGTTGTTTGATGATAATGGCATAGTGCGCCTAGCTCTTTAATACGTTAAGTAAATAAATATTAACAGAAATTTAACTAGGTGCAATTAAGGTGTTAAATAACCAATATTCGTTAAGTGCTTTTCATCAAAGGTGTTCACTACATCGCCAATAACTATCAGTGTTGGCGGTTTCACGTTATGTTTCTCAACAATTTCAACTAAGGTACTTAAACAGCCACGATACACTTTTTGTTCTGGTGTTGTACCTTTATAAATAAGTGCGGCGGGCGTATTTTTATTTCGCCCCGCATTAATTAATTGCTGGCTGATAATAGGTAAGCTTTTAACACCCATATAAAAAACAACGGTTTGTTGGGCGTCGCTGAGTGTTTGCCAAGGTAAATCAAGCTGACCACTTTCTTTAACATGCCCTGTAATTAAGCTGGCGCTACGAGCCACTTCTCTATGTGTTAATGGAATGCCAACATAACTAGTGCAAGATGAAGCGGCGGTCATACCCGGTACAATATGACAGGCAATACCATTTGCTAGTAAAAATTGTGCTTCTTCAGAGCCTCGACCAAATACAAAAGGGTCACCCCCTTTTAAGCGCAGTACTTTTTTATTCGCCTTTGCGTGGTCAACTAACAGTTGATTGATACCTTCTTGCGGCACTTTATGATGTGCTTGTTTTTTACCAACATACACTAATTCACAGTGTTCAGGTATTAGCGCCATAATTTCTTTACTGACTAAACGATCATAAATAACTACATCAGCTTGCTGCATAAATTGATAAGCTTGAATGGTTAATAATTCAGGATCACCAGGGCCTGCACCGACTAAAGCGACTTCACCTGAAAGAAATTTTTGTTTATACGCACTACTTGGTAATAACATAACAGCATCATAAAGTTTTTTTTGCAGTTTACCCGCTTAGCTGATTTGAATCTATGCTAATTAGTTGCGCATTGAATTTAAAATAAAATAATCGCGCTCATGTTGTAATTATTTTATGCTGTATTGTGTCTAATTAATAAAAGGGCTTAATAATGAATGATATTGTAAAACCGTATTTACGCAGAGCGTCATTACTTGCTGGCACAACAATATTATTAGGGCTAATTTTATCTGTAGTTGTTTTTACTTCTTCTAACCAAGTAAGAGTAAATGCGATTGATTTAGTTGATCAACGTATCCCTGTTTTAATTAGCGTGAAAGAGCTCATGGCTGACTTGGTTGAGCAAGAGCGAATTATTTACGAATATTATAGCGATCAAGCGCATAGCAGCTTCCTTGAAAAAACAGACGCGGTTAAAAGTGCATTTATCATGCATTTAGGGGCAATTAAAGCAAGCCAAGCCTTTCCTGAAGAATTAACGGTTATTGTTAGCGAGCAAGAAAAAATTACGCAGTTATTTGAAGCGTTTCATCAATTAATGCATGTGCAAGACGACAATTGGGATGAAATGCGAGAGGTATTAAGTGAAATATCGAGTATAAGAAGAGCCTTACTGCCAACCTTAGTGTCAATTGAAAAGGCAATACAACAAGAGGTTGCACAAGGACACCAAAGCACATTATCAAAAGTTAATAGTATGCATTGGTTAATTGGTATGTTCGCACTTATTTTGTTGGCAGTTGCAGCGTTTGTTTCTCGGTATGTTAGGCAATATGTACTTAATCAAGCCGAAAGTACTCGTTTAGCGATGTTTAGCCAAGCTAACCCTAACCCAATATTAAGCGTTGATAATGTAGGCGAAATTGTTTTTTTTAATCCCGCATGTGAAAATATTCTGAAAAGTGCCAATATTGATCCTCAAAATCTTTACCGTTTATTACCTGATGATTTTGCCACAATTCGCCATGAAATTAAGCAGTTTAAAAGCCAAAACACAAGTGTTGAACAAGCATTAGCAAGTAAGGTTTTACAAATAAATGTTTATTGGCATAAAGCATTAAAAGCTTACGATATTCATATACATGATATAACTGAACGAAAGCAAGCTGAGCAGAAAGTTCATAAACTTGCGTTTACTAATCAAGAAACGTCGTTGGCGAACCAATATCAATATCATGGCGATGTTCAGCATGTAATTGACGAAGGTACGTCTTTTAGTTTAGCTATTATCGAAATTCGCCAATTTAGTGATAAATTAGGAACGTTAGGGTTAGAGTCAACGTCGGCGTTAATTCGAAGCGTTGCTAAGCTTATTGCTAAATGTTTGCCTGCACAGGTAAAGCTGTATCATATTAACCAACACCAGTTTTCTATATTGTTAACATCAAATGTTGATAGCTTTTCATTACAAAAGCTCACTAAAGAGATAACAGCAGCAGGACAACGACCAGTAGTAACACCTTATGGTGAATTTTTTATTGAGCTTGATTTTGGCTTTAGCCGTTTTCCTCATGATGGAAAAACATGCGATGAAATTGTAAAAAATGCCCATACTGCACTTGCTATTTCAGCAATGAACGAGCATGAAAACTTTACCTTATTTGACCAATCTCAAGCACAAGCCTTAGATAAAAGCCATCAACTAGTTGCTAAACTGCGCAATGCAATTGTTTTAGATGAATTATTCTTAGTGTTTCAGCCTCAATTACATTTATCTAGCCAGCGTGTTATTGGTGTTGAAACATTAGTGAGATGGCGCCATCAAGATCGTATTATTTCACCTGTTGATTTTATTCCTTTAGCGGAACAATCAGGATTAATTGTTGAAATAGGTCAGTGGATATTAACTCAAGCTTGTTTATTTGCTAAACGGTTAGTGAACAGCGGTTATACTGATATTGTGGTCGCGGTGAATGTGTCACCAAGGCAATTTTCACACCCTCAATTTTGCTACAGTGTCCAGCAAGCACTTAAACAAAGTGGTTTAGCGCCGAAAAATTTAGAGCTTGAGATCACCGAAGGTGTATTTATGCATAACGAGCAAAATACCATTGCTTTATTAAAGCAGTTAAAAGCAATAGGCTTGTCATTATCTATTGATGACTTTGGTACAGGTTATTCCTCCCTTTCATATTTAAAGCAATTCCCTGTTGATAAGCTTAAAATAGATCAAAGTTTTATTAGAGAAAGCCATACCAACAATGAAGATAAAGCGATTGTTAATACCATTGTAAATTTAGGCAAAAACTTAAACTTAACCTTAATTGCCGAAGGTGTAGAAGAGCAAATTCATGTAGACTTTTTAACGAATATAAATTGTGATGAAATTCAAGGGTATTGGTTTAGTCGACCGTTAGAAGCTAACGATTTAATGGCTTTTTTATCTGAACAGCAGCTCATAAAAAATGCGCAATAAGTGTAACTACTATTGCGCATCTATAAAACTGTTTGCTTAAGTGTGATTAAGTATTACTTATTTAAGCTATCGCCAAGGTGAGGGCGAATATCTTTTAAAATTTCTTTTAGCAAACGAGAGCTACTGGCAACAATGTTACCTGAATTTGCATGATTATGGCCACCAGTGAAGTCAGTTACTAAACCACCAGCTTCAATAACAAGTAATTCGCCTGCGGCAGTGTCCCAAGGCTTTAAACCAATTTCGAAGAAACCGTCTACACGGCCTGCAGCAACGTAAGCTAAGTCTAATGCAGCAGAGCCAGCACGACGCATATCAGACGTTTTCACAAATAATGTTTTGAATATTTCTAAGTAAGCGTTCATGTGTTGTTTTTGTTTGAAAGGGAAACCTGTCGCTAAAACTGCACCTGATAAGTCTTTTGATTGTTTTACGCGAATACGAAAACCGTTTAATTGAGCGCCATTGCCACGGCTTGCAGTGAAAAGTTCACCACGAATAGGATCATAAATAACGGCTTGATCAAGCTTGCCTTTTACTTTTAGTGCAATAGAAACGGCAAAATGAGGAATACCTTTAACAAAGTTAGTGGTGCCGTCAAGAGGGTCGATTATCCATTGATAATCATTGTCTTTTCCTTCAATTAATCCACATTCTTCGCCAATAATAGAATGGTCAGGGTAAGACTTTTTAATACTGTCTACTATGGTTTGTTCTGCAATTACATCAATGTTTGTAACAAAGTCATTAGTACCTTTTAATTCAACTTCAATTTTATCGTCTTGTTCAAACGCACGAACAATAACATTTCCAGCGGCACGCGCAGAGCGCACAGCAATATTTAGCATTGGATGCATACTAATCACCTTATTTAATTAAACAGTTTTGTAAAAGAACTCACCTAGGCTATTCGAAGTAACAGCAAATAATAAACGCTACCCAAGCCAAAGTATTAACCTAATTTCGCATTCGAAATTAGGCGGCGCGTAGTATAGCAAATACCTGTTCGTTAAGCGACTATAATATTTATGCTTAAAAATCTAGCGTATTTACAGCGCTTTATATAAAGAAAGTAACTAATACAGATAGAATAAAGCTATTAAACCGCGATTAAACGCGTGATTATTTCCTCCTACATCGTTATTGTTCTGTGGTAATATTGTCGAAAATTTTAGCCATGCAGATAGCAAGTTAATTATCTCATCGCTAATGAAGTAAATAATTTATCGAGAAATTTAAATAATGCTAAATTCAGTGCGCATCGTATTAGTAAATACATCTGATTGTCGAAATATAGGCTCTGCCGCAAGAGCAATGAAAACAATGGGCTTAAGCCAATTAATTTTAGTTGACCCCATCGAAATGCCTAATGGTCAGGCGCAAGCTTTAGCCGCTGGTGCTACCGATGTATTAGCAAACGCTAAAGTTGTTTCAACATTAGAAGAAGCAATAAGTGATTGTGGTTTAGTGGTGGGTACAAGTGCGCGTTCTCGCACATTACCTTGGCCAATGCTAGACCCACGAGAGTGTGGTGAAAAGCTGATTGATGAAGTCAGTGAATACCCTGTTGCATTAGTGTTTGGTCGTGAAAGTAGCGGCTTAACCAATGACGAATTACAGTTATGTCATTTTCATGTGCAAATTCCAGCAAACCCTGATTACAGCTCATTAAATTTAGCAATGGCAGTACAAACACTAAGCTATGAAGTACGTATGGCATTTCTTGCTCAAGAGAAATTAGCACAAGAAAAACTTAGTCAAGAGAGTAAAGCGAATAACACCGAAACGTTAGCAAGTAACGAAGAAGAGTACCCTGTTGTTGCTGAAACTGAACGTATGTTTGAACATTTTGAAGATGCACTTAAAGCAACAGGTTTTATTGTACCGAGTCATCCCGGCCTAGTAATGACAAAGCTAAGACGCTTTATTAATCGCGCGCGCCCTGACACTAAAGAGCTTAAAATGTGGCGAGGCATTCTTTCGTCAGTTGAAAAAACAGCTAGAAAAGTTACCAACAACCAGTAATAAGGAAAAGCAATACTATGTTTAGTCGTATCAAAGAAGATATTAAAAGTGTCTTTGAACGAGATCCCGCCGCACGTAATTCGTTTGAAGTATTAACGAATTATCCTGGAATGCACGCTATTTGGATCCACCGACTAAGCAATAAGCTTTGGCGTAATGACTTTAAACTTATTGCGCGTTTGTTATCTACATTTTCTCGTTGGTTAACTGGAGTTGAAATTCACCCAGGGGCAACACTAGGTCGTCGTTTTTTTATTGACCATGGCATGGGGATTGTGATTGGTGAAACGGCAGAAATTGGCGACGACGTTACTTTATATCACGGTGTTACGTTAGGTGGCACCAGTTGGAGTGCAGGCAAGCGTCACCCAACCCTTGAAAATAACGTAGTTATTGGTGCAGGAGCGCAAGTATTAGGACCTATTACTGTTGGCGAAAGCGGTAAAGTAGGCTCTAACTCGGTAGTGGTAAAAGATGTTCCCGCTAACGCAACGGCTGTTGGCATACCCGCTAGAATAGTGAATGATAAACAAGCCACCGATGAAAAGTCGAAGCGCGAACAAGCCGCCAAAAAATTTGGTTTTGACGCATATGCCGTATCAACAGATAACCCTGATCCTGTGGCAAAGGCGATTGGACGCTTACTTGACCATATGCATTTAATGGACAATAAAGTGGCTGATCTTTGCAAGGAAGTGAATCAATTAGGTGGCACCGTTTGCCAAGAAGCATTACCTGAGTTACGCGTTGGTGAATTTGTTGAAGATGAAAAAGCAGCAGCAGAGCGCCGACAAACACATGTTGAAGCGTTTGATCCTGAAATATAATCTCTGATAACGAATACCTGAGTGTTTTAGTCAAGTATTCGTTGCTTATCTTTTTTATCCGTTATAAAATACTTGAGTAATTTAGTTGGGTATTTGTTTGACTGTTTTAGTCAGGTATTTAATTGACTATTTTATAAGGTTATGTAAAATTGCGCGGCAATTAGATAGGGGTAGATAATGAAGTTAACTTCCAAAGGGCGTTATGCTGTAACAGCTATGCTAGATGTTGCCATTCATGCAGCGTCAGGCCCAGTGCCATTGGCAGATATTTCTGAACGTCAAGGCATTTCATTATCCTATTTAGAGCAGCTTTTTTCTCGTTTAAGAAAACAGTGCTTAGTACATAGCGTTAGAGGCCCAGGCGGTGGATACCGTTTAGGTAAATGTTCGGCGCAAATAACCATTGCTGATGTAATTAGTGCGGTTGATGAAAGCGTTAATGCTACCAAATGTGGCGGCAAAGGCGATTGTCAGTCAGGGCAGCAATGTTTAACCCATACCCTATGGGAAGATTTAAGTAATCGTATTGAAGATTTTTTAAAAAGCATTTCTTTGTCTGAGCTCGTTGAACGAAGAAATGTTCAGTTAATTTCTGAACGCCAAGATAGCTTTCAACAACAAAAATCGTTGAAAGGCTCGTTAGAAACCTTAATTGAAACCACTAATATTTTGCATGACTGTTAGTCAGCGTGCGTTAAGAATTGGAGCAAAATAGCCAATGAAACTACCTATTTATTTTGATTATTCAGCTACTACACCAGTAGATAAGCGTGTTGCAGAAAAAATGATGCAATACATGACCACCGACGGATTCTACGGAAACCCAGCATCACGCTCACATAAATTTGGCTGGCAGGCCGAAGAAGCGGTTGATATTGCGCGTAACCAAATAGCTGAGTTAATTAATGCTGATCCACGCGAAATTGTATTTACTTCTGGTGCTACTGAGTCAGATAACCTTGCGATTAAAGGTGCTGCAAACTTTTACAGTAAAAAAGGTAAGCACATTATTACTAGTAAAACCGAGCATAAAGCGGTACTTGATACGTGTCGTGAATTAGAACGCCAAGGTTTTGAAGTAACGTATCTTGATCCTGAAGTTAACGGCTTAATTGACTTAAACAAGTTAAACGACGCAATACGCGACGATACCGTGTTAGTGTCAATTATGCATGTAAACAACGAAATTGGCGTTGTACAAGATATTGCTGAAATTGGTGAGCTTTGCCGTTCACGTAAAATTATATTCCATGTTGATGCTGCGCAAAGTGTTGGCAAAATTGCAATAGATATGCAGCAGCTTAAAGTTGACTTGTTATCTATATCAGCGCATAAAATGTATGGTCCTAAAGGGATTGGTGCATTGTATGTACGTCGTAAACCACGTATTCGCTTAGAAGCGCAAATGCACGGTGGTGGTCATGAGCGTGGTATGCGCAGTGGTACATTAGCAACGCATCAAATTGTTGGTATGGGTGAAGCTTGTCGACTTGCTAAAGAAGAAATGGCGCAAGACTTAGCACACGTTACTAAAATGCGTGACCGCTTATGGGCGGGCTTAAATTCAATGGAACAAGTATTCATTAATGGCGATGCAGATAAGCGCTACCAAGGTAATTTAAACGTTAGCTTTAACTTTGTTGAAGGCGAGTCGTTAATTATGGCGTTAAAAGACTTGGCGGTTTCTTCAGGCTCTGCTTGTACGTCAGCCAGTTTAGAACCTTCTTATGTATTACGAGCGTTAGGCTTAAACGACGAAATGGCACACAGCTCAATTCGTTTCAGCTTCGGCCGTTTTACCACAGAAGAAGAAATTGATTACGCAATTAATTTAATTAAAAACGCAATTGGTCACTTACGTGACATGTCGCCGCTTTGGGAAATGTTTAAAGACGGTGTTGATTTAGATTCAGTTGAATGGGTAGCTCACTAAGGCTACTAGGAGAAATATCATGGCTTATAGCGAAAAAGTAATCGATCATTATGAAAACCCTAGAAACGTTGGTTCTATGGATAAAAACGACCCACAAGTAGCAACGGGTATGGTTGGCGCACCTGCATGTGGTGACGTTATGAAATTACAATTAAAAATTTCAGATACTGGTATTATTGAAGACGCAAAGTTTAAAACATACGGCTGTGGTTCAGCTATTGCGTCAAGCTCATTGGTTACAGAATGGGTTAAAGGTAAGTCAATTGACGAAGCAGCAGAAATAAAGAATACCGCAATTGCTGAAGAGTTAGCATTACCACCAGTGAAAATTCATTGTTCTATTTTAGCTGAAGACGCAATTAAAGCAGCAATAGAAGACTACAAGACTAAGCAAAACGACTAATTCTAAGGAATAACTATGAGTGTTACTATGACGCCAGCGGCGTCAGAGCGTGTAAGAACATTTATTGAAAACCGAGGCAAGGGCCTTGGTTTACGCTTAGGTATTAAAACGACTGGCTGCTCAGGTTTAGCGTACGTATTAGAGTTTGTTGATGACTTAAACGAAGACGATACCTTGTTTAATATTGATGATGTAAACATTATTATTGACGGTAAAAGTTTAACTTACCTAAGCGGTATTGAGCTTGATTTTGTGAAAGAAGGCTTAAATGAAGGGTTCAAGTTCACTAATCCAAATGCCAAAGGCGAGTGTGGCTGTGGCGAAAGCTTTAATGTGTAATACTTATTGCTAAGTGGCTGCTGGAGTTGCTGTGAATTATTTTCAAATTTTTGAGATAGAACAAGCCTTTAATCTCGATGTTAAAGGCTTAACCGAGCGTTATCAAACCATTCAAAAAAGCGTTCATCCCGACAAATTCGCGCATGCGTCTAGTCAAGAGCAATTACTTGCGGTAAAAAAATCAACGTTAGTGAACGATGCTTATCAAACCTTAAAAAAACCATTAAATCGAGCTGAATACATGCTGACGTTACGCGGGGTCGAACAGCCTAGCGAACAAGCATCATTTAGTGATAATGCTTTTTTAATGCGTCAAATGGAATTACGCGAAATGCTTGATGACATTAGAACCGCTGACGATGTTGATGCCGCCGTTTTTGAAATGACCGAAGTGCTTGAAAGCGAATTTGAACAGCTTTTTAACGCGATGCAAATACAGTTAAGTGAGAATACTGACGCGGCCAATGAGCAAGCAAGTCGCGATTTACGTAAATTGAAATTTTATCAAAAACTACAGGTAGAGTTAGACAAGTTAGAAGACTTATTGCTTGATTAATTAGCGTATCGTTTTTAGCTTTACAAGTAGGTGCTTATTATCAATTAAACAGTTGTTAGGTTTAGCATTTAGCAACATACAAAATGAATTAAATTATACGGGTCTATCATGGCGTTATTACAAATAGCAGAGCCGGGTCAAAGTACCACTCCCCACGCACACCGTTTAGCAGCAGGTATTGATTTAGGTACCACTAACTCATTAGTGGCTAGCGTTAAAAGCGGTTTAGCTGAAACGCTAACCGACGACAATGGCAACGACATTTTACCATCAATTGTTAGCTACCAAAATGATGACGTACTCGTTGGTCATGCGGCAAAAGCTTTTTCAGTGCAAGATCCTGAAAATACGATTGTTTCAGCCAAGCGCCTCATTGGCCGTTCGTTAGCAGATATCAAAAGCAAATATCCTTCGTTGCCTTATCAATTTGGTGGCGATGACAACCACCCAAGTATAATTACGCGCCAAGGTGAAATAAACCCGGTGCAAGTCTCTGCGCAAATATTAAAAACGTTAGTAAATCGTGCCCAAGACACATTAGGCGGTGAACTTACTGGTGTGGTTATTACTGTACCTGCATATTTTGATGACGCGCAGCGCCAAAGTACCAAAGATGCGGCAACACTTGCGGGTGTTAACGTATTGCGTTTACTTAACGAGCCTACAGCTGCTGCAGTCGCTTATGGTTTAGACAGTGGTAAAGAAGGTGTTATTGCTGTTTACGATTTAGGTGGCGGTACGTTCGATATTTCAATTTTACGCCTAAACAAAGGTGTGTTTGAAGTACTAGCAACAGGTGGAGACTCTGCGCTAGGTGGCGACGACTTTGATGTGGTTATTGTTGACCATATCATTGAGCAAGCTCAATTATCACGCCCATTGTCTGCAACTATTGAACGCCAATTACTCGAGCAAGCTTGTGCCGCAAAAGAAGCATTAACGAGCGCCGACAGTCACAACATTCACTTAACGCTTGCACAAGGCAACACTTGGCAGGGCGAACTAAGCAAAGCAACGTTCGAGCAACTGATCAAACCATTAGTGGCTAAAACATTACGCGCGTGTCGTCGAGCTTTAAAAGACGCAGACGTAAGTATTGAAGACGTTAATGAAGTAGTGATGGTTGGCGGCTCAACACGCGTGCCGCTTGTACGTAGCGAAACACAAACTTACTTTGCTCAAGAGCCATTAACGTCAATCGACCCAGATAAAGTGGTTGCTGTAGGCGCGGCTATTCAAGCCGATATACTTGCAGGTAATAAACCTGATAGCGAAATGCTGTTACTTGATGTCATTCCGTTGTCACTTGGTTTAGAAACCATGGGCGGCCTAGTGGAAAAAGTCATTTCACGCAATACCACTATTCCTGTCGCCAAAGCACAAGAATTTACCACATTTAAAGACGGTCAAACCGCAATGGCAATTCATGTATTACAAGGTGAACGTGAATTAGTAGACGATTGCCGTTCATTAGCGCGCTTTGAATTGCGTGGTATACCTGCGATGACAGCAGGATCTGCTCATATTCGCGTAACCTTTAAAGTAGACGCCGATGGTTTACTTGAGGTGAGTGCAATGGAAAAGTCGACAGGTGTTGAAACAGGGATCACTGTTAAGCCTTCATTTGGTTTAGAAGAGCATGAAATAACAGATATGTTAAAAGCGTCAATGACGAACGCAGAGCAAGACATGCAAGCGCGCATGCTAAAAGAACAACAAGTGGAAGCGGCAAGGGTGATTGAGTCAATTCAGTCGGCTTTAGCGGCAGACAGTCACTTATTAAACGAACAAGAAATTGCGGATATAGAGGCTTCAATTAACGAATTGGCGCAAGTAAGCCAAAACGATGATACCGACAATATTGAAGCAACCATTGAAAAATTAAATAGTAAAACGGCAGCTTTTGCAGAGCGACGTATGGACTCATCAATACGTACTGCATTATCAGGCCATTCTGTAGACGAGGTTTAATGAAAAATGCCACAAATTATAATATTACCTAACGAAGAACATTGCCCAGACGGCGCTGTATTAGAAGCCGATAAAGGTGAAACTGTATTAAACGTTATTTTAAAAAATGACATTCATTTAGAGCACGCTTGTGAAAAAGTATGTGCCTGCACCACCTGCCATGTAGTGCTAAGAGAAGGCTTCGACTCAGTCGCTGAAAGCGATGAACTTGAAGATGATTTATTAGACAAAGCATGGGGCTTAGAGCCTGACTCACGCCTAAGCTGTCAAGTTATTGTTGCCGATGAAGACTTAGTGGTAGACATTCCAAAATATACAGTGAATATGGTGTCAGAAAATCACTAGTTGATTGTAATGTAATTAATTATATAAAGGGTAATAACAGCAATGTTATTACCCTTTTTTATCAGAAAATAGTTAAATTATTTATTGATTTATACACGCTAATTTGTAAAGTTATGCACCCTTTTACAAAGAGAAATAGTGATGTTTTTTGAAGGTTCAGAGAAAAAAGCTGATATTTTACTCCATGCTAATAAACTTTCTTTGCTTGATGATGTTAGTGATGAATTTTGGCTGGCATTAGTTAATTGTAGCCAAGCGAAAATATTATCGTCAATCAGCAACCAATATTGCAAAGCATTTTTACTTTCTGAATCTAGTTTATTTGTTTGGCACGATAGAATTTTAATCTTAACGTGCGGTCAAACACAGCTAGTTAAAGCGGTTGAGTACTTTATTCAACAAATAGGTACATCTGCAATTAAGCACCTTACCTACCAGCGTAAAAATGAATATTTCTCCAACGCACAACCGAGTTGTTTTGGTGATGACATAAAAGTAATTAATCAATATCTGCCAGGTAAAGCTTACCGTTTTGGTGAAATGGACAGTCATCATAACTATGTATTTCATTTAGATAATAACTTTATTGCGGATGCTGGTGATGTGAGCTATGAGCTATTGGCATATCAAATATCTGAGCAAGCATCACTGCACTTAACGCAAAAAAATTTAACCTGTCGTGAAATTAGAGCGTTTCTTAGGCTCGATAGCTTATTACCTAACTTTATTATTGATGACTTTGTATTTTCGCCTTACGGTTATTCTCTTAACGCTATTGATGAAGACAAGTATTTAACCATTCATGTTACTCCGCAAATGGATAGTAGCTATATAAGCTTTGAATCTAACCTTGACCTGCTTGAACTTGCACCATCAATTATTGAAATTTTAGCGCCTAAATCTTTTGATTTAATGAGTTTTAATGAACAACATTTTGAACATAAACTAGCTACCCATATACCTTCAAAATACGTAAGTAAATCAAGAGTGAGTAAACGGCTAGATAATGGCTATTTAGTCAGTTTTTCTAATTATATATTGCCACAAACAACATTTGTTGAACCTATTGAATTGGATGTATTAGCAGAAAACCACACGCTTTAACTTCAGCTCTTTGTGTGGTTAATGTAAAGCTGAATAAATGGGTTATTTAGGTGCAGCTGATCTATGAATCGTAACCTGATATAACGGTTAGTTAAAGCGATAAAATACTAGCGGTATCGCTTTTATGAGCGAGCTATTTCGTTTCTTGTTTTTTACATTTAAGTGCAATTCTCGCTTACTTATCCTGGCCAACTAACATACTGCCGTCTTCTAAAAAGCTTAGAATGATCTGTTTACTGGCGCGGTTATCATCAAATAAATAACTGTATTTTTCTATTATTCTGTCTCGGTCGGCCTGACTTCTCGCAGTAGACATTTCGTCACGGAATGGTTGACCTTCCATAATACCTGCATAATGGCTCGCTAACGCTGCAGTTGTTTGTAATGCTTTTTCTACGGTTGGGTTCTCATTTAATGCTTGCTTTAACTGTGCTGCATGAGGGTAGTCGGCAGGTAAAACGAGTTGATTTGAGCTGTCAAACTGAATTGTTTTTGGCGGTGTAGGGATATTATATTGAGCAAGAAGAGCTTTAACTTTTTGTTCAGAATACTTTGATAACGTGTCTACATTATGTGCTGAGGGCAGTAGTAAAGGCACGTCTAATATACTTGAAGATTCAGGTGTTCTCTTCGATGATAGGTATTCATCTAAATTAACTTCTATATTACCTTTCGTTGTATTCATTTTAACGGTTGCTTCAGTGGTTTGCTTGCTACTAGCCTTAGCGGTACTGGTAGATTGGTAGCTAGCTAAAGCTTGTGCAAAGGTAAAGCCTTGTTGAGCTGTGTTGGTATGCTGCGTTTTTTGTGCTGGCAATATAGCTGCTTGTTGAACCGACTTGGTAACTTCCATGCTAATCCCTAATGTTATCAATTAAAATTCATCATTAAACTATGATCATAAAACAAGCATAAAATAAGCCAAAATAGTGATTTTAAACGAGGTGCTTGGTCGATTTTTATTCTCAATGTAATACGCGCCTGTTTTCGTTGGTTTAGCTTGAATTTACATTACACAATTGATATAGGCCATTCATAAAGGTAGTTATTACGTTAATTCTATAAATGCTACGGTAAAATTTTCCGATTTTGGTTTATAAGCGGCAAAGTATGCCACTGAGTATCGGCATTATTTTTTTGATAAGTGAGCGAGTCATGTTTTTTTAACAGACCATTTTGTTAGAATAGCGATAACAATTTACGATAAAAAGTAGTGGCTGAAATGTCATCGTATTTTTATTTGTCTTTATAGCTAATTTTTTGGAAAACTTCATGCGAGTCGCCGTTACTCAATTTGCCACCACATTAAATGTTCAAGACAACCTAGCAAGCTGTATTCGCATAATAAAGAAAGCTGGCGAATGTGAACCTGATATTATTATTTTACCTGAATATTGCAATACGCTACCTTGGTATGTTGACCACAATCAAGCATGGGAAAATGCGTTATCGGCTACTGGTGATTTCCTTCAAAAAATAGCGCAGCAAGCAATAACGTTGCATTGTTACATTGTGCTTAATGCGACTGTGCAGCGAGATCTTTCACGAGATCACTTAAATGGCGACATTAAATCAAACATTTCGGTAACCTCAATGGTGTTTTCACCTCTAGGGGAGCTTGTTTATCAAGCCGACAAGCAGAACTTAACTGAGCAAGAAGCTACCTTTTTCAGTAAAGGCAGTTGTGCCGCTAAGGTTTTAAACACGCCTGTTGGCATGTTAGGTATTTTATCGGGTAGCGATGATCTTTCGTTTCAATTACCACGTAAATTAGCGGTTAGTGGCGCGCAATTATTTTGCCATTCAATGAATACTATATCGTTTGATCAAAGCGCTTTGCATGGTCCCACCCGTGCTTGTGAAAATAGAGTGTTTTTAGCCTCGTCGAATAAAGTGGGTTTGTCTATTGCTAAAGAGCAATTAGCGACTTACGCGGATAAAAAGCAAATTCTTGAAAAACATTTGGTCGGAGTAGGGCAAAGCCAAATTGTCTCTCCTAATGGTAATGTATTGGCTAAAATAGCACACAATGATGAAGGCTTTACTTTTGCTGATATTGATTTGACCCAAGCAGGCATAAGCAGCAAAAATTATCTTCGCCCGGATGGCACAGCACTTACCGAGCAATTACGTCCTGAGCTTTATCAGCAGCTAACGCCATTAACACTAGCAGCTGAAGATTTGAATAAACTGCCAACGACGGTAAATGTTGCGCTATTTACAACCTATAAAACTAATGATCGAGCTATTGAAGATGTGTGTTTTTATATTGAAAATAACCTTAGCGATATTATTCAATTACCCGAATTATTTTTTGTTGCGGATAAAACGATTTTAACTAATGAGCAACAAAGGGCTGAAATAGCGACATTAAGTGAGCAGTTTATTACCCAAGTTAGTGCGCAATTGCGGCCTTTTCAGTATGTCTGTACAAGCTTAATTATTGGCGGAGAACATCAAGCGGTAATAATAAATGAACATGGAATACTAGCAAAGCAACAACAATTACACTTTTGTCAGCGATATCAAAGGACGCCATTAGGAAATGAATTAACGGTGATTAAGCTGCCATTAGAACAAGGTAGTATTCGCCTTGCAATGTTAACGGCTGACGATGCAAATATACCTGAAATGGTTAATGTGGCGGCATTAAATAACATTCAAGTGCTATTGGTGCCTTTTGATATTCAAGAAGCTTGCGAAGTGGAATATAGTTTATTATCTCGTGCGGCTGAGCATAGAATTTGTATAGTTGCCGCGACTCGAGAAAAAAGCTTTAGCCAAAGTAGCGATAAATCACACAAGTCGACTGGCTTTATTGCTAATTTAGCGTCGCAATCTGCTTTGTTAGCCCAATGGCAATCGCGAAAGTTTGCGGGTTATTCCAATCATCCATTAGTTAAGTATCAGCATGGGAAAATAACCAAAGCACTTATTCACCCTATAACGGCTTGTAGTAAAAAAGTGGGATTGCATCACTCATAATGAATTTACGTTAAGTTATGCTTATATTGTTTACCTATTGGCAAAGTACTGCCGTCTTTTAACGTAATAGAATCTGTTTCAATATAGTCAATCATTGCTTTATTAATTATGGTTGATTTATGCACGCGAATAAAGCGCTGTTGAGGCAGTGATTGTTCAAAGCTACTGAGGGTTTTAGGGGTTAACAGTGCTTGTTTATCGCGCCAAACTTTTACGTAATTACCATAGGCTTCAAAGTAGCTAATGTGGTCAAGTTCAACCTGTACTTGTTTTTTATCCACTTTTATAAAAATGCTATTGGCTTGGCTTTGAACTTGTCCTGAATGTGCGCTATTGGTATTTTCTTGGGCTGTTTTTAAGCGTAATTTTACCTTTTCAACGGCCTGTTGAAAACGGTCAAAACGAAACGGCTTTAACAGGTAGTCGGCAACGTCCATATTAAATCCTTCTAGTGCGTACTCTTGGTAGGCAGAGGTAATAATAACCTGTGGCTTTTCAGCTAACACACTGAGAAAGTCAAACCCGGTAAGTACGGGCATTTCAATATCGAGAAAAATTAAATCAACAGGCGTTTTTTTCACAAATTCAAGCGCTTCAGCGCCTGAATAACATTGGCCAGCCACGTGTAAATCGTCTCGCTCTTTTATATAAGTGAGTACTACTTCATGGGCGAGGGGTTCGTCGTCAACAACTAATACGCGAAGCGGAGGTTGGTTATTCATGGGTTATTGTTCCTGCTTTTTTACTTCGTAGCACTTAAATTGATAGAAAGCTCAACTTTGTAGGTGGATTCACCTACTTGATAATTCAGGCGATGTTTGTCAGGGTAGGTAAGCGCTAACCTGCGTTCAACATTTTTCAGCCCAATACCCGATTGGCTTGATTCTCGTGCACTATGGGCTGACACTGAGTTTTCACAAACAAAATATAAAGTGTCATTGCTAACCATAAAACTTACCTGTAGCCATGATTGCTCACTGCTTGGCTCTACTCCATGCTTTATTGCATTTTCTAAAAAATTAACCAGTAATAATGGACAAATATTCAACCCCAAAATGTTTTCGTCATTAATATTAATGTCAAATTTACACTTATTGATCACTCTAAGTTGCTGCAACGACAAATAGTCTTTTAGGTATTCAATTTCGTCTTTTACGCTAACAAGGTTATTACTGCCTTTATACACCACAAAGCGTAATAAATTAGCTAATTGCAGTATCGCATCGGGTGCTTGTGCCGACTTTGATAAGCACAAAGAGTATAAGTTATTTAAGGTATTAAAAAGAAAGTGAGGGTTAATTTGTTGTTGCAACCACTTAAGTTCAGTGTGTAACTTTTCTTGTTGTAATTCTGACAGTTGTAAGTGATCTTTTTGTAGTTTTAGTGCCATTATCACTGGTGTGCTTACTAATATTACGATAGCCCCTAAATAAATATTCCAAAAGTCGAATGGATTATGATTGGTACTACCAACAAAGGGCTCGGGTACATCGTTCATCGGTAACCATAGTGCAAATTGTGCTAACAGCGGGTAACACACTAATAAGAACAGTGTTGTTGTCCATAAATACGTAAATACGCCGTGCTGGCTTAATACCTTTTTAACTAACACATGGTGATTAACCAGATGAATAACAAACAAGCAGCCATAAAGCATAAACACTTGTAACCAATAACCGAGTAGGCTGCCAACATGAAGTGCATTTCTTTTTAAATCAAATAATATTGGTATTGGTTGATTAAGTAGAGGTGCTTCACTTGAGTTTAATAACATGGCGACAATAAAGCTTATCACTACTAAAATAGCCATGATCATATTGTCTAAACTCAGCTTTATTTTACGTATGGACTGCGTTTTTTTTACCAGCCAATTATTCACAACAGATAATAACTCTATCGCGATAATAATCCCTAGCGTCGTGCCGCTACTTATTGACCAGTTTAATAATGGAGGAAAGTTATGGACAAGAAATACACCTATTACAGGCAGTGCAATAAAACCGATTAACCACCATATAAGTTGTTTCTTTCCCGTTGCTTTTAACGACAAATATTTACAAATAAAAAGTGGGCTTAGTTCAATCGATACTTGTATTAAGGCGGAAAAATAGTCGAACCAGCGAGAAAGCTCGTTATCATGAAGGTGAATTAAAGTGGTTGTAAGTACAGCAATAAATAATGGTAAAACGCGATTCGACGTAATGTTATTGCTTACATTTTGCTGAGCAATAAAAGGTAATAACTTGCTCTGCTTAAAAAAACGAAAAATAAAGGACAATTATTGGCTCATTTAATGATTTAACGAGAAAACGTTATTTTAACCATCTACTGAGCTAAATGTCTGCTATTAAATGATAAACCGCTATTTTTTGATGATGAACATAGCGAATATCCAAAATGATGTTTGTCACTACTTTCACCTTGTTGGTCATTCCTTGCTACTTACTTATTGTTGATTTGTTTACTTTAGGGCGTGTTGAATTTTCGAGTTTATTTTTGCAGCGACTTGTTGGGTATTTATACAAGGCAGAAACTTTGCCATGTGGTTATTCCACATAAAAAGGTAATAACGAAGTAGAAATGGCCAACAAACGCTGCCCAAAGGGTTCGGCTAAAAGTGATTTACTCTTTGTTGAGTAGTATTTGTTTAGAATGACTAGACTACACACTACTCGCCGTGATTAAAGCACTTTTATCTCGAACAAAACTTAACCGCGAAAGATCAAAACGCCCTAGCTCAATAAATATTACCGAGACAATATTAAAGGATTTATAGCGCATGTTAACTATTCGAAATTTAAGTAAGTCATACACCAGTGAAAATAAAAATGACGTTAAAGCACTTAACCAAATTAATTTAGATATTAGTGCGGGCATGTTTGGTTTGTTAGGTCCTAATGGAGCGGGTAAATCTACATTAATGCGTACCATTGCTACGCTTCAACAGCCCGATGCTGGTCAAATATTATTTAACGGTATTGATGTGTTAACCCAGCCTGAAAAGCTGAGACCATTACTTGGGTATTTACCGCAAGAGTTTGGTGTTTATCCAGGCATGTCGGCAT
Organism: Thalassotalea sp.; assembly: GCA_049613795.1. GTDB lineage: Bacteria > Pseudomonadota > Gammaproteobacteria > Enterobacterales > Alteromonadaceae > Thalassotalea_B. Next base: position 24,275 of record JBMZCX010000028.1, read on the forward strand.
TTTCGCTCTTAGAGCATTTTGCCTTACTTAAAGGGCTTAATAATAAAGCACAACGTCGCTCGCAAATTGCAGATCTTTTGCATTTAACCAACTTAACTAAAGTGAAAAATAAAGCCGTTAGTGGCTTTTCGGGCGGAATGAAGCAGCGGTTTGGCATTGCACAAGCACTGTTAGGTGCCCCTAAATTATTAATTGTAGACGAGCCAACGGCAGGGCTAGACCCAGAAGAGCGTAATCGTTTCCATAATTTACTGAGCGATATTAGTGAAAATACGGTGGTTATTTTGTCTACCCATATTGTTGATGATGTAAGTAACTTATGTCCGAATATGGCCATACAAGCGCAGGGCGAAATTATTGCAACAGGCGCGCCGTCACAGCTTATTGCTACCATCGACAATACTTTATGGCAAGCCACTATTAACAAAGCGCAATTGGCGCAATATCAACAACAACATTGTGTGATCAGCCATCGTTTAGTGGCGGGTAATGTGCAAGTACACGTGGTGAGTGATACTTGTCCTGCTGCAGACTTTAGCCCGATTAACCCCGACCTTGAAGACTTATATTTCAGTTTATTAGTAAAGCAAAATGCGGCGAATAAGAACGCTAATCAAGGAGGTTTGTAATGAATTTAACACCTTTACCTTTGTTTTCTTTGGTACGGTCCGAGCTGCAACTGCAAACCTTTAACCTGCTCTTTGCGGTGTTATTAGTGCTTAGTGGTTTATTTGGCTTATTTATCGTGCAAAACTTGCCTTCAGAAAATGGTGTACTTGCATGGGGCCCCTTTTATTTAACGCGAACCTTAATCACCATTGGTTTTATTATTCCTATAATACAAGCGGTGTTTGTGGTTAAAGCCACGGCACGAGATGCTCAGTATCATATGGAAGAGCTAGTATTTACTACGCCAGTGTCAAAGTACCAATACTTATTTTCTCGTTGGTTAGGCGTATTTCTGCCAACTGTTTTCGTATTCATTTTCTTTGTAATTGGTTTGTGTGCAGGGCTGGTTTCAATTTCATTACGCACCGACATTTCTATTGATTACGGCTTGTTGCTTTCTTCATTGGCGTGGGCGAGCTTAGTGTTTGTGTTACCCGCAATGCTACTTTCGGGTGTGGTGTTATTTGCTATTGGCTTATTTAGTTGCTCGGCATTTATTGTTTATTTAGCCGCAGGTTTATCCTTTTTCTTATATCAATTATTAAGTGTTATTACGGGCTCGCCAACAATGGCACAGCCCTTTGTGCTAAATGACACCTTAAAACTGGTCTTTGACTTATTTGACCCTATGGCGAGTGCTGAATTTTATCAACAAACCAAATACTGGACCGTAATTGAGCGTAACACGCATCAGGTGGCGTTAAATGGCGCCTTGTTATTAAATCGTCTATTAGTACTCATTACAGCGTTAGTAATGGCACTTTGTAGTTACCGTTTATTTACATTAACGCTAAAAAGTAATGGCGGAAAATCGTCTAAAAAGGGTAAGAATAACAGCGAAATAATCAATGTTAATAAAGAAGAAAAACAGCAACAATTAGCAACAACATTACAACCTGCTAAGTTATTAACGGCTATTACGCCGTCGACAAATTACTACTTTTCGGCTTTGTTCGCTTTAGTTAAAGTAGAGTATATGACCACCGTTGCCAGCAAAGTGTTTATCGCAATTATTGTTGCATGGTCAATAATGCTAGGTGCTGAAGTATTGTCTGGTTTTTCATCTATGGAAAGCCTTGGCGTTACCTCTTTAGCAACGAGTACTATTGCCATTAATCGCTTTATTTATGATATTTTACCAAAATTCTCAGCCTTGTTTTTAGTGCTCTTTGCGGCAGAAATTATGTGGCGAGATAAAATGCATAATATTGCCGACTTGATTGACGTAACTCCCATTTCTAATGCGCAAAGATTTATGGCTAAGTGGTTAGCGTTAGTGTGTATTCCACTGACTTTTATTACCGTTGCCATTGCTATTTCAATGTTATTACAATTGATTCATGGCGGCGTGATTGAGCCGTTGTTGTACATTAGTTTATATGTTTATGCAGGTATCCCCCTTATTTGTGTTGCCACATTGGTGCTATTTATTAACGCGGTGAGTGCGAATAAAATTATGGCTATTGTGATTTCGCTGGTTGTGGTTATTTTATCGCAATCAACCTTAGGGCAGCATATCGGCCTTGAACATGGCTTATTTCAGTTTGGCAGCTCGCCAACGCTTATGCACTCAGAAATGATAGGCTTTAGTGCCGCCACAGACGCGTTTTGGGGCTACTCCGCTTTATGGCTATCGTTGTCGGTGTTATTAGCGTTAGTAAGCTTTACGTTAATGAATCGTGGCCATTCAACGCTTTCTGTAAAGCAGTTAGTGTCGCTTTATCGCCAACGTTCAAATAAAGGCTTGCTTACTTTTACGCTGTTATTTTCGTTATTAAGCGTCGTTTCAGCAGGGCATGTTTATTACCAAACTAACGTGATAGGCAATTATCAATCAACCGTTGACCATTTGCAGTGGCGCGCAGATTACGAAAAAAATTATGCAATGTATCGTGATAAAACGATTCCAAGCATCATTGATGTTAAAACGGTTATTGATTTATACCCGCATGACAAGCGATATAATTTAAGTGCAACGTTTGTATTGAAAAATAATACGAACGAAGCGATTTCAGAGGTATTGATAAGTACACATCGTGACGTAAAGTATACCAAAGTGGCTTTAGAAAACGCGATATTAGTGAAGCACGACAAGGTGTTTAACCAATATATATATCAGTTAAATACGCCCTTACAACCTTTACAGCGTATCGAACTTAGGTTTGAGGCGAGCCGCATTCATAATGGCTACAATGGCGTTGTTGCAGACAGTCTTTTTACTGACAACTTTGTTTATTTTCGTGATATTCGTTATATGCCTCGATTAGGCTTTTCAACGCATTACACACTGCAGAGTAATAGGTTACGTCAAGAGTATAACTTGCCACGTTTGCCTAAACCGCTAACGTTAGAGCAAGATATTGAAAAGTTTAATGGTGACTTTAGCGAGCAATATCGATGGGCGAGCATTGATACCCAAGTTACTACTCATAAAAGCCATATTGCCGTAGCGCCCGGTGTTTTAATAAGTAAAGCTGTGGTGAATGATCGTAATGTATTTCACTATAAAACCGAGGGTAAAATTCGGCATATACAGCCAATAATATCGGGGAAGCTTAGCGTTTCTCAGCGAGATGTTAATGGCACCAGTGTGGAGGTATACCACCTTGAAAAGCATAGTAAAATTGCACAAGAGCATCTTGACTCAATGGCTGATACGCTAAAATATGGAAATGAACATTTTGGTCAATATACTGCTAAGCAGCTACGTTTATTTGAAATGCCCAATGTACTAAGAGTGTCGGGTTATGCCATGCCGCAAATGATGTTACTAGACGAACGTTTAGGCTTTGTTGTTGATAGAGAAAAAATAGGCGCTTTTGACCATTTGTACCGCCGTACAGCTCATGAAACAGCCCATCAATGGTGGGGGCACGGACTCGACAGTGCGATAACTGAAGGTGGCTCTATGATGGTAGAAACATTAGCTGTTTACACACAGGCGAAGTTATTAGACCAAAAATATGGCCCTGAATATATGAATCGCTTGCTGCAATATGCCAATGACCGTTACTTTTTTGGTAGAGGCCAAAGCCGTGAAGTAGAAAAACCACTTTATCGTGCCAGTGAAAAGCACCTCATTTATTCTAAAGGCACTGTTGCCATGCACGCTTTGCAGCAAAAGCTTGGCGCGAATAAAGTGAATGATGCGTTAAAACACATGCTGCAAGCACATCGTTATCCAGCGAAACCAGCAACGTCTTTAGACTTTATTTACGCATTAAATCTTGTTACTGAACATAAATATCAAGACTTTATTGATTATTGGTTAAAAACAACGGCAGTGAATGACTGGCAATTGGAAAGTGCAGAAGTAACGACATTGCCAAATGGAGATTTTAATGTGGCGGTTTGTGCGTCAAACCAAATGGACAATAGCACTATTGCCAATGACGTTGCCTTAACATTAACCGTAGGAATATTTACTGAAAACCCAGCGAGCTTTTATGATAAACCGCTAGACGAGCGCACGTTATTGCAAGGGCAGTTAACTATTTCAAGTAAAGCGGTTGGTAAAAGTGAAATGGAATGTGGAACGTATCAAGTAGCTGAAAAGCCGCGCTATATTGTTATTGACCCTTACTATCAAACGTTAGATCAACGCCGAGACAATAATCTTCTTTTGATAAATAAGGACGACAAATAAGAGCGATAAGTAAGAAGGCATTAAGTCATATCGCTACATATTAAAAAGGGCAATGCGTTTTAAACGTATTGCTCTTTTTATTGCTTGAAAAGAGGACTGGTAATCAAGATGAAGCGATCGAGAGTTATTGGCTTTCTACTTAAATTACCTTACACTTCTCTTATCTGAATAGAAAAGCCTAAACAGAAACCTAAGAAGAAATGTAAGTTATATGCTTAAGCCATTTTCAACCATAGTTATTATCACGACCATGTTAATTGTCTTTATTGGGCAAGCATTGGCGTATTCGGCTATGTCTTGTGAAATGTCAGCGAATCATCAACATAAAATGATGTTGATGGAAACTTCATCATTTCATACGGGCATGGACCATTCAGCTATGCCACATAAAGAAATGGCACATAACGAGATGACACATAGCGATACGCAAGGTGAAGATACCGCCTCGGCTGATTGTTGCGACAATGAATGTACTTGCCCTGTTAATGCTTGCTCTAGCTTTTCATTACTGACATCGCTGTATTATTCAGCATCGTCTGATTTAACTGATGTTGCTATTGTTAACAAAAATTATTCACTTCATTCTTTATACCCTAGTTCGTTGTACCGCCCACCGATATTTGCCTAAATTAGGATCAGTGCGTCTAAATTTCCGCACAATTTTCTCTACTCCTTTTTAATTACCTTTAGATGGTCTCGTTAGACTTTACTGAAGGTTATACCAGATATTCTGGGGCAAAAATGTTTTCAAAAATGATAAAAGTAACACCCGTACTCACCGTTGCTGTACTTGCCGTTATTATTGGCGTTATACCAGCTACCGCCTTTGCACAAAAAACGCTGTCGTTAGCACAAGCAATAGAGCAGGCACAAACCAATGATCCTTGGATACACGGGAATAAGCTTAAACGATCGGCTTTGCTGGCCCAAAGTGTTGCCGCCAACACATTGCCAGATCCTAAAGTGTCACTATTAATGGCTAATGTGCCGACAAACACTTGGAATTTTGATCAAGAGGCGATGACCCAGCTAAAAGTTGGGATTTCGCAAATGTTTCCGCGAGGCGATGAACGTGCGATTAAGCAAGCGCAATTACAAATCGATTCAACTAAATTTCCGTTGCTCAATCAAAACCGTAAAGCCATGATAGCTGTAGAAGTTGCTCAGTTGTGGCTAGACGCTTATTTAGCGCAAAAAACAATAACGTTGATCCAAAAGGATCAAGCCTTGTTTGAACAAATGGCTGATGTGGCTAAAGCCAGTTATGCTTCCGCTTTTGGTAAAACTCGTCAGCAAGACGTTATTCGCTCACAGCTTGAATTAGTGCAATTAGCTGATCGCTTAGCCGCACAATATCAAGGGTTAGATGTAGCTATTGCCCAATTAAATGAATGGCTATATACCACGAATGAAAGTAACAATAGTGATGACACTGCCTCGTTTAATTTTGACCAGCAAAGCGTTGTTTTATCAGTAACAGATACACTTCCAATTATTCGGTTAAGCAATGCTGAATTATTTAAATCAGGTCATTTTTCACGTAATGCATTAGCGAAAATATTGTTAAAGCATCCATCGGTATTAGCTCTTGATGTTAAGCAACAAGTTGCCCAAAAAAATGTTGCTTTAGCGAACGAGCAGTACAAGCCTCAGTGGGGAGTTAATGCAAGTTACGCTCATCGAAATGACACCGAAGAAAACACCAATAGAGCCGATTTATTATCTGTTGGCGTTACCTTCGATTTACCATTTTTTACTGAAGCGCGGCAAGACAAATTAATGTTTTCTTCAATAGCACAAGCGGAAGCGATAAAAACAGAAAAATTACTTCGCGTTAAGCAAATGCTCTCAGGAGTAGCGCAAGAAGTGAAGCAAATACACCGTTTAGCTCAACGACAAATGCTTTATAAAGAAAAACTTATCAAGCAAACACATGAGCAAGCAGAAGCATCATTAACTGCTTACACCAACGACGATGGCAGTTTTTCTGAAGTAGTACGCGCAAGAATAGCCGAATTGAACGCCCGAATATCAGCCCTTCAAATCGATGTTAACGCGTTAAAGTCGGTTGTGCGTGCCAACTACTTTTTAGTGCAAGCTAAGCATCAACCTTTAACTCGCCTTGGAGTAAAATAATGACTAATACCACGAAAATGATCTCCGTAGCTCTCATCGGGGCGTTATTAGGCGCTGCTGTGCTAAGTATTATCAACGTAGTATTAAATACAGCAGAGCATGATGTAAAAAATAACAAGCCAATAAGCACGCCGAGTAAGCAAGCACCTTTATATTGGGTTGCACCTATGGATGCAAATTATCGCAGAGATAAGCCGGGTAAATCGCCCATGGGAATGGATCTTGTGCCTGTTTATCCAGAAAGTTCTGAGTCAAATACGATGGAGGTTGGTACGGTAACTATTGCACCACAAGTGGTAAATAATTTGGGTGTTCGTATCGCTCCTGTTGAAGTTAAGGTAATGAAAAGCACTATTTCAACGGTGGGTTATGTGCAATACGACGAAAATAAACTGGTGCACATTCACCCAAGAGTTGATGGTTGGATTGAAAAGCTTTATATCAAGGCTGCAGGCGAACCAGTTAAAAAAGATCAAGCCATTTATACCTTGTATTCACCGCAATTAGTTAATGCGCAAGAAGAGTTTTTAATCGCATTAAAACGCAATAATAAAACGCTGATTAGCGCAGCAAAAGCAAGGTTATCTGCTTTACAGTTGTCGACGAAATTTATAACAACACTTGAAAAAACGCGTAAAGTACAACAAACGATTACTTTTTATGCACCCCAATCGGGCGTGGTTGACGGCTTGCAAGTACGAGAAGGTTTTTATGTAAAGCCGGGTACTACGCTAATGAGTATTGGTCAATTAGATCATGTGTGGGTTGAAGCCGAAGTATTTGAACGCGATGCCGCACTGGTTAAACAAGGGTTAACGGTGTTGATGACCTTAGACTATCTTCCCGGTAAAAAGTGGCAGGGCGTGGTTGACTATGTTTACCCAACCTTAAACGTTAAAACCCGTACTTTACGGGTACGCTTAACGTTTAATAATCCTGACTTTCAATTAAAACCCAATATGTTTGCGCAGGTCGCTATTCACTCCTCGAGCAAAGAAAATACCATTTTAGTACCCAAAGAAGCGGTGATCAGAACAGGAAAACAAGATCGTGTCGTACTTGCGCTAGGCCAAGGGCAATTTAAGTCTATCGAAGTAATAATAGGTCGCGTTAATGATAATTTTATTGAAATACTCGAAGGGCTAAGCGGTAATGAGGTTGTAGTAACTTCAGCACAATTTTTAATTGATTCAGAGTCGAGTAAAAGTTCAGACTTTAAACGTATGGCAATGTTAGAAAGCACTGAAACTGAATTAGCATCGGCTATGAACATGAACATGAACATGAA
>JBMZCX010000029.1:0-31622 GCA_049613795.1 Thalassotalea sp.
CCTCTATAACTCTTTCTTTAACACACTTGCTAACCTATGAGCCGCAAGCACCATACGTTGTTGTAGTATTTTATGATATTTTTGGTGATAGGCTAAAGTAATTTCGGTTTTTCCATTTATCGGTAAACACTTGTCGTCACGCGTATGGCAGTAGCCAAAACCTTCAGCGCGCACTAAAGCAATCGATTCATTAGCCCACACATAGACTTGTGAATTTTCCCAATTTGGTGCAGTTACGTTAGCTAACTGACTTGAAAGTTGCTGATATAAAAATTGAAAAGGCGTGGTGTCTTTCGGTAATTTTTCTACATAAAGCATACATTGATCCCAATACCAATGTAGGTTTTTACATCGGCCAAATTTAGGAATTACCTCTACTTTATTACCACCTAAGTCGCTGGCAAAACTGACATGTAATGGTTGGTGAATATCGCCTAACCAATGTCCCAAAAACATTAACGCCTGTGTTTTTTCTAGGTCTGTTTTGCTTGCTGATAATTGTTGTGCATGGAAAACAATGGCTGATGTTAAGCAATCTTTCTTACAGCTGTTTTTATTAAGGGTGTGTTGATCACGAGTAACATTAACATAATGCCAAGGTTTGAATTTATCAAAATTGTCATCGCGTTTAATAGCATCGGCCCAAGTACAGGCTTTAGCAAAGGTAATTTTGTCATTTTCGTTTTGATAATTGTAAGTGTTTATTAATTTCTTTGTTGCGGTTGGCAACGATAATAATAGCTGGTCGATACTTTGTTGTTGTGGGCTTGTTAGTAGGTCGTAGCTAAGCTGACAAACTAATTGATGCCCTAATTTACCTAAAGCATGGCTTGAAAAAGAGCTGCTTAATAAAAGACCAAAAAGCATAAAAGTCATAATGCGGTGTAACATTTTAATAAATCCAAGTTGTACAAATATATAAATAATTGTGTGTAAGATACGCGAATTGTTGTTCAAAGCCAATTTTTAGTGGTTGATCATTATGTTGCCAAAGGGCTACCATCATCGCTATGTAATTATAAATAACCTGAGTAAATATTGTTGAAAGAACAACTCCCTTCGGTAATTGCTGGCCCGATGTTAAGACATGTTGATAGTCATCAACTCACTTTTTGGTTAGTAACGTCTAAGCCTTTTACGCTTGAATTTACCTTATCACTGACCGAGACGTCTCCTTTTTTATTTAATGGCACACTTAATACAAGTCAAGTTCAGCAAATTCAAATAGGTGAACATGCGTTTCTTAATTTAATTAACATTAAAAGTGAACAAGCATTTCCCACCGAGCAAGCCCTTTATTACAATTTTATTTTTGAGCATCAGCAACAACGTGAATACTTAACCGATGTCGTTGCTAACATTTGCTATTCAGGGCAAGCATTACCTAGCTTTGTTATTTCAACGGATATTAGTTCGTTAATGCATGGTTCTTGCAGAAAACCACATTGTGAAAGTGCCGACGGTTTAGTGCAGGTTGATTGTACGATTGAGAAACAACTTAGCCAAAATGAAAAACGGCAAGCAATGTTGCTGATGTCGGGTGATCAAATTTATGCGGATGACGTAGCAGGACCAATGCTAGTGGCTATTCATCAAGTGATTAAGTTACTAGGGTTGTATGATGAATCTTGGCAAGGTTCTGTAGCAAATAACAGCCAAGCATTATTTAGCAGTGAGCTTTGCTATTATCGGCGAGACTTATTATTACCTTTTGAAAAGGCCAACAAAGCCGTTTATGACAAAGTATTTGCGGCCAGTAAAAAGCCTATTTTTACCTCGGTTAATGCAAAAAATCATTTAGTGACATTAGCTGAAGTATTCGCAATGTATTTATTAGTTTGGTCGCCAGAGCTTTGGGCAACAATTGATTTAGCTGACCATAATATTGCTGATAGTCATCATGAGCTTTATCACAAAGAGCTTGAGCATATTACCCAATTTAGCCAAGGGTTAAGCCAGGTTAGAAGGGCATTAGCGCATCTACCTATTTATATGATCTTTGATGATCATGACATTACCGACGATTGGAATTTAACCCGAGGTTGGGAAGAAGCAGCTTATAATCATCCATTTTCAAAACAAATTATCGGTAACGCATTAATTGGCTACTATTTTTGCCAAGGGTGGGGCAATGCGCCTGATAATTTTAGCCGTATTGAACAGACTATTTCGGCACATTTTTGTGAGCAGGGCTATCAAAACCAACAAGTACTTATAGGCATAATGCTCGATTGGCAGCATTGGCACTATAGCCTTGCGACAACACCCAAAGTAATTGTGCTTGACACACGTACAAGGCGCTGGCGTTCAGAAAGTAAAGCAGGTAAGCCTTCAGGATTAATGGACTGGGAAGCATTGTCTGATTTACAACAAGAGTTGATTGATGAAACCAATGTTATTTTAGTATCGCCCGCACCTATTTATGGGGTTAAATTAATTGAAGCTATTCAGCGCGTGTTTACCTTTTTTGGACAGCCGTTAATGGTTGATGCAGAAAATTGGATGGCGCATAAAGGTACGGCTAACGTGATGTTAAATATATTTCGCCATCAAAAAACACCGCCTAACTTTATTATTTTATCGGGCGACGTACATTACTCGTTTGTATATGAAATAACCCATAGGTTTAGGCGTTCTAGTTCTAAAATTTATCAAATAACGTGCAGTGGTATTAAAAATCAGTTTCCGGCTACGTTGCTTACGTGGTTTGAACGACTTAATCGTTATTTATATGCGACATATTCACCTTTAAATTGGTTTACGAAGCGCAGACGTATGAAAGTACGGGTAAGCTTACCCAGCAGGGGAGAACCGTCTAAAAGCACATTGCTAAATGCCAGTGGTATCGGCTTATTACAGGTATTGAACGACGGCGAGATTAAAGCACAAGTAATAACCGGTAAAGGCGATACGGTATCGTTTTTGCCAATAAAATCGACAAAGGGTTAACAATATATGAATATTTTAGCATTTGCAGCAAGTAACAACTCACAATCTATTAATAAACAACTAGTCACTTATGCAGCTTCAACCGTCGCTCAAGCGAATGTTGAGGTAATTGATATTAACGATTATGAATTACCTATTTTTAGCCAAGACAGGGAAGCTGAATTAGGGCAGCCGGCATTAGCGCAAGCTTTTTATCAAAAGTTAGGTCAAGCTGATGCGATTATTGTGTCATTCGCAGAACATAATGGCACTTATACTGCGGCTTATAAAAACTTATTTGATTGGGTGTCTCGCATCGAGCGAAATATATTCCAAGGTAAGTCAGTGGTTTATTTGGCAACATCACCTGGTCCAGGCGGAGCTAAAAACGTGCTGGCATCAGCAGTTGATTCTGCACCGTTTTTCGGCGCAGAGCTCAAAGGAAGTTTGTCTGTGCCTAGTTTTAACGACAATTTTGATACTGAAAAACAATGTTTATCTAATCAAGCATTAGACAATGAGTTACGTCAATTAGTGTCGTTGCTGTGAGAATTTTAGCTTAAGGCTTTTTATACGATAGAAATAAAAAAGCCTTACCAAAAGGTAAGGCCTGAAATGCTCGCTGTATGGTCTAGTGAACCTAGATTCTTATTAATTGTCTTCTTAACTAGCGCGGGGTATTTTATAACAAAGCCAGTTTAACCATGCAACAACTTTATTAGAGCTTTTATACCACGATGTCTTTCGTATATTGGTTATTAACGTTAACATTTTCCAGCTGTTTTTTTTAATTATCTGATACACATTACTATTCGTTTAATTAATTAAGAATGAATTACTATTTCTCCTCGATGATTTGATTTAGAACATAGATCAAAAAAATTTCAAATGATAGAATGCGCGCATTGTAATTATTGGATCGCCTTAGATGACTGAATTGAAAAACGACACATACCTACGCGCGTTAATGCGCCAACCTGTAGATTACACTCCTGTGTGGATGATGCGACAAGCAGGTCGTTATTTACCTGAATATAGAAAAATTCGGGCAACAGCGGGTGATTTTATGTCGTTGTGTCGTGATGCAGAATTTGCGTGTGAAGTAACATTGCAGCCGTTACGCCGATTCCCTCTTGATGCCGCTATTCTATTTAGTGATATTTTAACTATTCCTGATGCTATGGGTTTAGGTTTGTATTTTGAAACAGGCGAAGGGCCAAAGTTTGAGCGTCCGATCATGTCAAAAGCCGATGTTGAAAAAATTGGCATTCCTGATCCTGAAGACGAATTAGGCTATGTAATGAACGCAGTGCGTACTATTCGCAAAGCATTAAATGGTGATGTGCCATTAATTGGCTTTTCGGGTAGCCCATGGACGTTAGCGACTTATATGATTGAAGGTGGTAGTTCAAAAGCTTTCACTAAAATTAAAAAAATGATGTTTTCTGATCCGCAAACATTACATTTATTATTAGATAAGTTAGCTGACTCTGTGATCAGCTATTTAAATGCTCAAATTGCTGCTGGTGCGCAATCGGTCATGGTTTTTGACACATGGGGTGGCGTATTGTCTCCACGCGACTATAAAGACTTTTCTTTGCAATATATGGCGAAAATTGTAGATGGCTTAACTCGCCATGCTGATGGTAGAGCTGTGCCAGTTACTTTATTTACTAAGAATGGTGGCATGTGGATTGAAGACATTGCGGCAACAGGTTGTGATGCAGTCGGTCTTGATTGGACAATTGACATTGAAAATGCAAAAGCACGGGTAGGCGATAAAGTCGCTTTGCAAGGTAATATGGACCCGTCAATGCTGTATGCCCCGAAAGAGCGTATTGAACAAGAGGTGAGCAAAATATTAGCAGGTTTTGGTGACGGTGGCACAGGTCATGTATTTAATTTAGGACATGGTATCCACCCTGACGTTAATCCTGAGCATGCAGGCTATTTTATTGATGCTGTACGCCGTTTAAGTGCGCCATATCATCAAAAGTAACCCGCTTAATATTAAGTGTTGTTAGTAAAAGTATTTAATATAAAAAAGGGAGCTTCGGCTCCTTTTGTTTTATTAGTAGAAGTTGACCACTTTAATGACAGCTTAAAGGCTGCTTTAACAGTGTTAGCTTTGCTGTTTCATTTTGAAAGTGCACTTGATAAAGCATTTGATATTCAGCTTCTGTAATGTCATCGACTGGCGTATTTGCAATTAGTGCAGTTAATTGTGGCGTAGTATTGCTATGACCCACAATAAGGGTGTTTTTTCTCGTGCTTTTTATTTGTTGCGAAAAAGCAGCTAAATCTTTTGCTGAATAAGAAATAACGTTAAGGCTAAGCTGGGTTGCTAACGGCGCAGCTGTTTGTTCGGTTCTTTGTGTCTGTGTGCTGTATATCTGCGTTATTTTGGCTTGTTCAAGTGTTGTTGCTAGTTGTTGAGCTCTTTTTACCCCACAAGTGGTGAGTGGCGGATTTTTTTGGTCAGTTAACTTTTCGGCATGTCGAACTAAATAAATAGTAAATTGCTCGTTACCAGTATTACTTGCGAAACTTTCAGTAGTAAAAGAAAGAAAGCTCATCAAAGCTAACATACCAAACATTATTATTTTCATGAGTTTTCCTTATTGACGACAGTATTTATAAAGCTGATCGGGTTATTCATTAAAATAAGCGGTTTAAACCATTTAATGCCGCAACACGAAAAGCTTCCGCCATAGTTGGGTAGTTAAACGTGGTTTCAACAAAGTATTCGATGGTATTACCACCACCTTTTTGCTGCATTATCGCTTGACCAATGTGGATAATTTCAGCGGCATTTTCACCAAAACAATGAATACCAAGTATCTCTTTTGTTTCACGGTGAAATAGTATTTTTAAAGAGCCTACCAAACTATTAGCAATTTGTGCGCGAGCAAGGTGTTTAAATTGGGCGCGCCCTACTTCATAAGGAATTTTTGCTTCGGTAAGCTCTTGCTCTGTTTTACCAACAGAGCTAATTTCAGGAATGGTATAAATTCCAGTAGGAATATCCGCAATTAACTTAGCAGTACTTTGATTATCGATCATCGCTGAGGCAGCAAGACGACCTTGATCGTAAGCGGCACTTGCTAAACTTGGGTAGCCGATAACATCGCCAACAGCGTAAATGCTCGGTACCTCTGTTTGATATTGGTCGTTAACTTTGACTTGCCCTCGTCCATCAGCACTTAAGCCTGCGTTTTCTAATTGTAAATCAGCAGTATTACCTGTTCGACCGTTAGCCCACAATACACAGTCTGCTTTCATTTTTTTACCAGACTCTAAATGTACAATAACTGAGTTGTCATTAGTTTCGACTCGCTCTATTTGTTCACCGTGGCGAATAACAACACCACTATTCCATAAATGGTAGCTTAGCGAGTCTGACATTTCGTCATCAAGAAAAGAAAGTAAGCGATCTCGTGTATTAATTAAATCAACTTTGACACCAAGGCCTCTAAAAATTGATGCGTATTCGCTACCAATAACTCCTGCACCATAAATAATAATAGAGCGAGGATCATGAGTAAGAGACAAAATGGTATCTGAATCGTAAACGCGTGGATGGTTAAAGTTAATATCATTGGGGCGATAAGGGTGTGAGCCGGTCGCAATAACAATTTGCTTAGCAGTAATTTGTTCAACAGAACCGTCATTTTTAACGATTTGAAGTGTGTTTTGATCAATAAATGACGCTTCACCAGTAAGTTGCTCGACACGGTTACGATCGTAAAAGCCGCTACGAAGTTGAACTTGCTTGCGAATAACAGCTGCTGTATGTTTTAAAATATCAGGAAACGTTAAATGTTTAGCTTTTTCGTAGCCCCGAAATAAAGGGTTTGAATTATAATCAATTAAGCGGCTAACACTTTGGCGCAATGCTTTTGATGGAATAGTGCCCCAATGCGTACAACCGCCGCCAACATCTTTGTAGCGTTCAATAATGGCTACTTTTTTGTCTTTTTTAGAAAGCTCCATAGCGGTGCCTTCACCACCAGGGCCGGTGCCAATAATTATTGCATCGTAGTCATATTGAAGTGTATTTTTTGGCGCTTTAGCGGGGGTTTGTTTCTTGGTCAAAATAACGGCCCTAAATTCGAGTAACTAGTAGTTAAAAATAGTAGCAGGAAATAGGGCTTTAGGTAACTAGCAAATAGCTAATTACCTACTTTACTTAGTATTATGCCAGCTTTTCAATAAAGAATTGCCAACTTTGCTGCTGTTCTAGCATGCGCTGTTTAAGTTCTTTGTATTGTTTCATTAATTCAGACTTTTCAACGTCAGCGACTAGTTGCTGTTTTTTTGCCGCAAGAAGCTGTTTCTTAGCATCATAAAAATCATTTATTTTAGCAATGAGTACGTCGTATTCAGCTTGTAACTTAGCCAGTAATTGCTCTGCTTCTGGGTGTGAAGCAAGTTTTTTCTGATTTTTTTGCAATATCATCGCCAAACGAGCTTTTTCGATTTTGTCTTCGGGGGTGACACGTAATTTATCTGTAAGCCCTAGTAAATTAGCGCCTTTAATTAACCATTTAGTAGGATCGAAATTCCACCAGCGAATACCATTGCGATAGTCATTTTCAAAGATATGATGAAAATTATGATAACCCTCGCCAAAGGTGAAAAAAGCTAAAAATCCGTTATCACGTGCCGTATTTTTTTCGGTGTAAGTTTGCTTACCCCATATATGAGCTAATGAATTGATAAAAAAGGTGGTGTGATGACTTAGCACTAAACGTAAAAAACCGACTAGTAATAAGCTACTAATCACATCGCCATGCCATATACCAAAAGCGAGTGGTATACCGATATTCAATGTAATAGTTAATAGTAAATAATGCTTATGCTGCCACATTACAATAGGATCTTTTTTCAAGTCACGAACATTGTCATAATCAGCATAACGGTGTGCTTGGTATTCACGTAGCATCCAGCCAATATGAGAATACCAAAAGCCTCGCTTAGCTGAATAAGGGTCAACATCGTTATTATCAACATGTTTATGATGAATTCGATGATCAGACGACCAATGCAATATACTGTTTTGCAAAGCAAATGCACCACCTAGTGCGAACAAAGTTCGTAAAGACCAATGGGCTTGATAAGTTTTATGCGACCATAGTCGATGATAGCCAGCGGTAATCGACATGCCACAATAGATAAAACACACAATCGCCATAATAATTTCAGCGCTGTCAAAACCGTGAGTAAATGCACGATAAGGCACAGCTATTGCGGCAAATAAAAAGGTAATAACAAATACAGATACGTTTAACCAAATGATCTTAGGCTTTTTCATTTATCGTTCCAGTAAATCAGAAAAAATATTTCAGTGTACACTTGTACGCTATTTTAGTGTGGTACTTAGATCAGTCAAGTAATTTATTGCGATAAACCATTTTATTTTAGTATGATGCCGACATAATAACTTTAGGAAGAGCCCGCGATGACAGGTATTCGAGCGCAGCAAAAAGAAAAAACACGCAGACAACTCATTGATGCCGCATTAGGGCAACTCAGTAGTGAGCGTAGTTTTTCAAGTTTAAGCTTGCGCGAAGTGGCGAAAGAGGCAGGGCTTGCACCTACATCGTTTTATCGCCATTTTTCAGATATGGACGAGCTTGGCCTTACGCTGGTTGATGAAGCAGGGCTTACCTTACGACAATTAATGAGACAAGCACGCCAGCGCATAGAAAAAGGTGGCTCTGTTATTCGTATTTCTGTGGTTACATTTATGGAGTTTATTGAAAATAACGGTAATATTTTTCGCTTATTACTACGGGAGCGCTCAGGCACATCAGCGGCTTTTCGTGCCGCAGTAAACCGAGAAATTAGCTATTTTACATTAGAGTTGTGTGATTATTTGCAACAGGCCAATCAAATGGATGCAGAGGTTGCTTATATGCAGGCAAATGCTGCAGTAACTATTGTATTTAGTGCGGGGTCTGATGCGTTAGATGTTGACGGTAAAGACAGCGAGCAACTTGCGCTTAGAACAATTCAGCAGCTACGCTTTATTGCGCGTGGTGCTGCTGAGTTTAATCAACGCTTAAATGTGGCTAGCGTAAGCAAAAGTGAGTAAAACACGCTTATTTTCGGGTCAATATAACGCCTGTTTCTACATGATGGGTGTAAGGAAACTGATCAAACAATGCAAATTTTTCGATATGGTGCGTTTTAACAAGCTCGGCTAAATTATATCGTAATGTTTCTGGGTTACATGAAATATAAATAATATCTTTAAATCGGCTAACCAACTCAACACTGTCTGGATCTAACCCTGCGCGTGGTGGATCAACTAGCACAGTGTCGTAATTATAAGTGGTTAAGTCGAAATCAGCTAGGCGGCGGAATTTTCGCTCGCCGTTCATGGCTTGGCTAAATTCTTCACTCGACATCCGCACAATATCAATATTATTAATTTTGTTCATGTCGATGTTTACTTGCGCAGACTTTACCGACGACTTAGATATTTCAGTACCTAAAACGCGATCAAAATTTTGGGCTAATGCAATACTAAAGTTACCATTACCACAATATAGTTCGATTAAATCACCACCCCGATTTGTTGTTGCTTGTTGTGCCCAAAGTAACATGTGCTCGTTTACGTGTGCGTTGGGTTGAGTAAAGCTATTCTCAACCTGTTGGTAGCTAAATGCTTGTGTACCAACATTTAGCTTTTCAATAACATAGTCTTTATTTAAAATAATTTTTTGCTTTTTGGCGCGGCCAATAATGTCTAACGGTGCAATACTTGATAATTCTGCTTTTAAATCGATGGCTTGCGCTTGCCATTCGTCAGTTAATGGCTTGTGATAAAGTAAGCTAATTAATGCCTCACCGCTTAACGTTGACAAAAAGTCGACCTGAAAAAGCCTTTCCCTTAATAACGGCTTATTTTTAATTGCAATGAGCAACGCTTTCATAAACTGATTAATCAGCGTGCTTGCAACAGGGAAGTCATCAACGCGATATTTTTGCTTAGTGTTGCTGTCGAACATTATGTAGTAAAGATCGTCACCCTCGTGCCACACACGAAATTCGGCGCGCTGGCGGTAATTAAGCGTTGTCGACTGATAAATATCAAAATTAGGCCCGTTAAATTGCGAGAATAAGCTTTGCATGTCTTGTTCTTTTTCTTGCAATTGTTTGCTGTAAAATTTCGGGTCGATATGACTAAACATTAAAATACCTTTGGGTGAACTTATGAGTGAACTAAAGTTAAGAGCGCGATTTTAACGTTGCCCACAGCTTTGTCTAGTAAATGTGCCATTATTTACTATTAAAATAGGAGCAATTATTGAAAAAGTACAATTTAGCGTAAAAAATGAAATTATTGGGCGGAAAGCTCCATTTGTTTTAATACTTGATTGAAGAGCCAAGACTTGCGATCAGCAAGGTCAACTATTACATTAAAGTGATTCCTATCGGCAATTTCTTTAAAGTCTATAGGGTAGTTTAATTCGCTTAGCTTAGTTTTTAATGCTTGGCTTTGGCGTTTGAATTCTGTTGTTTCATTTTCACCGTAGCTGATAATAATCGGGCATGGCTTTTGTTTTTTAATGCTTTCTTTTTCTATTGGCAGTAATAGCGGACTATTTTGCAATATTTCGTTTTCACTTAACTGCAAAGGCTCGTTTATATAAGTTTGTGCGATTGGCGTAAGATCGTAAATACCGCTAACGGCACAAATCCCTTTAACCAATGATAAACTCCCCATTGTTGAAATATTGTTTATATAGCGGCACCAATTAGTATTTAGCATCATTATCGCTAAATGTGCGCCCGCCGAACTTCCCGATAAATAAATAGCATCTTTGCTATAGCCGTACTGCTCGGCATGTTGGTATAACCAAGCAATGGCTAACCTTATTTGTTCGACAATATCTGTGAGGGTTACATTGGGTGCTAAGCTGTAATTAAGTGCGGCAAAGTAACAGCCATGTGCCTGGAAGTTAGTGGCGGCAAAACTTGAATCATCTTTACTGAGTGCTTGCCAATAACCGCCATGAATATATATCTGCAACCTTTTATTTTTCGTGTTTTTATGATTTTCTGTTTCGGGTAAATAAAGATCTAAGGTGGTATCTTTATTTGTTGAATAACGCAAGTTGGTAAGTACTAACTTTTTGTTTTTTGCATATTCTTTAGCTGTATTACTTTTTTCAGCATACTCATTTAAGTAAATGTTTATATCGTTCACACAGCTGCTTGGTGAATATTGTTGCGCAAGTTGTTCAGGAGAAAAGTGTTGAGTCATAACATTAAGGCTTAATGGCAAGTAAGGCTTCTATTTCTGCTTGGTATTCGCGTTTTTTTTGTTCGGTAAAACCAACATGTGCACTGATAACTTTCCCTGTCCTGTCGATAATATAGCTACTTGGCATGCCACGCAATTTAAATGCTTTAGCGACTTTTCCTTTGGGATCATAAAAAATAGTAAAATTAGCAGGTACTTCAGTTAAAAATTGGGTCGCAAAAGATTTATCTGCGTCCACATTAACGCTGAATACGGTAAAACCTTGATCTTGATATTTGGTTTGTATTTCATTCATCCAAGGAAATGAACGACGGCATGGCACACACCAAGAGGCCCAAAAATCAAGGTAAACAACGTTTCCTCTGTGTGTATTCAATTGTTGTTCAAAGTTGTCTAATGTGCTTTGTTCAACAGCTAAGGTGATAAAAGAGTGACTTAATAAAAAGATGAAAATGAATGTTGATAAAAGCTTCATGGTAAATAAACTCGCGATTATTGTTGAAATCATCATGTCATATTATTAATTAATGTTAAATATTCTCGGAAAGATAATACAAAAGAGTCGGTTTACGACGTATAATTTAATCGGTCTTAACTATCGTTTACATTAAAAGGAAGGCAACAATATGAGTAATGCTATTTTTATCAAAGGATTGATATTAACGCTTTTAATGGGGAGCTTAAATGTTCAAGCACAAAATGCTGACCAAGCCACTCAACAGCAGCATAACTTATGGCTTAAAGAAAAATTTGCGCAGCAACACGAATCGCTAATCCCTGTAGTAGCTGTTGCTGACATGTTTTATGCCTGCAATAAAAAGCGTAAAGTTGACCCTATTGGCTACCAAGTTAAAGAATTGATTATTAAAATGAATCGCGATGTTTTAGCAACTAAATTAGCTGATTGTTTAAACGGTGAAACGGTCAAGTCTGAAACGGCTTTAAATTTTGGTTTAATTGGCTGTTTTCACGAGCAATTACAAGATTTACCCAAAACTGAGCGTCAGCAAAAAATGATATTAGTGGGACGAGCTATTGCGTCACTAACGTATCAAGAAAGACAAAAAAGCTTTACGCAATGCGTTACCGATCAAGCAATAGGTTATTTGAAATAGGTTATTTATTTGGTCTGTTTAGATTTATCGTCATCACGAAAAGAGCTTGGCAGAATGTCGACGCCAACCCACTTCCCCACTTTTATAACAATGGGTAGTGTTATAGGAGCAAAAGGTAATACGGCTACTACGCCAATCCCCAAGCCTTTAAGCACATCAAAAAATTGCTGGTTGGCGAGTTTCATTTCTTCTGGCGTTGCTTGTCTTTTAGTGTAACGTTTGTAGGTTGATAGCATTTCTTTGGTTTCAGCTTTTTCTTGAGATAGCGCAATTTTCACCCGTATTAATTGACGCTTTAACTTTGTGGTTTGGCGTCTACGGCTGATAATTATGACTCGTCGAGGAGCTTTAAAAAAGTGGATCCATACTTTCATGGGCGCATTCTGACATATTGTTGCTGGCGGCGTTACTGATATTTCATAATTTGTAACAAAACGATGGTGAATGAGGCAGACAAACTTTTTAATAATCTGTCACTATCGCTTATAGTATGGATAAGTTAATAAGAAAAAGGGCGCTTTATGGGACACGAAACACCTAAAATATTAGTTGTTGATGATGATATGCGATTACGAGCATTGTTAGAGCGGTATTTGGTGGAGCAGGGGTTTGTAGTAAGAAGTGCTGCCAATTCCGAACAAATGGACCGCCTATTAGAGCGGGAGAACTTTCACTTACTGGTACTCGACCTGATGCTACCAGGGGAAGATGGTTTATCTATTTGCCGTCGTTTACGACAAAACTCTAATGACATTCCTATTGTTATGTTAACAGCTAAAGGTGATGAAGTTGATCGCATTATTGGCCTAGAGCTAGGCGCTGACGATTATATGCCAAAACCCTTTAACCCTCGTGAATTGCTTGCGCGAGTTAAAGCGGTATTACGCCGTCGAGTTCAAGAGGCGCCAGGTGCTCCATCGTTAGAAGAAAATATTATCTCTTTTGGGGATTATCATTTAAATTTAGCAACGCGTGAAATGTCGAAAGGCGATGTTAATATGCCACTCACCAGTGGTGAATTTGCGGTATTGAAAGCATTAATCACTCACCCAAGAGAACCCTTATCTCGCGATAAATTAATGAATTTAGCACGTGGTCGAGATTATTCTGCACTAGAGCGTAGTATCGACGTGCAAGTATCACGTTTGCGTAGAATGTTAGAAGAAGATCCTGCTAAACCTAGGTATATTCAAACCGTATGGGGACTAGGGTATGTATTTGTTCCTGAAGGAAAAGCTGTCGCTTAAACTGAAATGAAAATATTGCCACGTAGTGCTTTTGGGCAAACTATTTTATTGATAAGTGTGTTGTTATTTATCAATCAATTGGTGTCTTTGGTTGCCTTTGCTGTTTACAGCTTTCAACCAAGCTCACAATTAATTAATGAATTACTTGCTAAACAAGTACGCGTGGTATTTATTGATGTAAAAGATCCGGTGTTAAGTCCTGCAATGGCAGTGGCTTTTCAGCGGGAAACAGGTATTGGTGTTTATACTGAAAAGCGTGCGTTAGAACTTGGTCTAGAGAACGCAAATTACTACCAAAATCGCTCTCTTGAAATGTCTAGATTGTTGGGTGGCGAAGCCGAAGTAAGAATTTCACAGGGCGATGAATACCTCTTTTGGATCCGTCCACCGCAAGCGCCACAATATTGGGTTAAAATTCCGTTAACGAGTCTGGAAGAAGCAAGTTATGCTCCTTTGCTTTTTGTACTTGCTATATTAGGCTCGCTCAGTGTTATTGGCGGCTGGCTCTTTGTTCGACAGTTAAACCGGCCGTTAAAAGCCTTACAGAAAGCGGCGCATTCAGTAGGGTTAGGTGATTTTCCTGAACCTTTAAAAGAGCGTGGTACCACAGAAATAGTCTCAGTAACCCAAGCATTTAATCACATGTCGAAAGGCATAAAGCAACTTGAAGATGATCGAAATTTATTAATGGCGGGTATTTCACACGATCTTCGTACCCCATTAACCCGTATTCGCTTAGCAACAGAGATGATGTCGAAAGATGATGAGTTTTTAAAAGAAGGTATAGAAAGCGATATTGATGATATGAATACTATTATCGACCAATTTATTGATTACATTCGAAATGATAGTAATGATAAAGCGGAGTTGTCTGATCTAAATACGCTGGTAGAAGATGTTGTTCAAACCGAAGCGATACCTGATCGAGCAATAAGCTTTAATGCGGGTGAATTGCCTCAAGTACCACTTCGATATGTGGCAATAAAGCGAGCTGTTGCTAATTTAATACAAAACTCTCAACGTTATAGTGCGGGTAGTATTGAAATAGCAACGGGCATTGAACCTAATAGTAAGCTTGCTTTCATTACTATTTCAGATCATGGCCCTGGAATTGATGAAGCTGAAATAGAACGTTTGTTCCAACCATTCACTCAAGGTGATAAGGCACGTGGAGGTGAAGGTAGTGGCTTAGGGCTTGCTATTATTAAGCGTATTATTGATACGCATGGAGGCAGGGTTTTGTTAAGTAATCGTCCAGAAGGCGGGTTAACAGCAAAGGTATTATTACCCCTAGCAAAATAAAACAGACAATAAAAAGCCGCTTTCGCGGCTTAATTATTTCACTAAACAAACAAAACGATTACATCCTGAATTATAAAATAGGACCTGCTTTTACTAAGTTCTTACCGTTGTCAGTATCAGTGAATTTTTCGAAGTTATTTACAAAACGATTCGCCAAGTCTAATGCCTTAGTTTGCCATTCACTTGCTTCGTTGTAAGTGTTACGCGGATCAAGTACATCGCCTTCAACACCTGCAACATGTGTTGGTATTTCTAAGTTAAACATCGGTAATACTACTGTTTCCGCTTGGTCTATTGAACCGTCAAGAATTGAATCAATAATTGCGCGAGTAGCTTTAATTGAAATTCGTTTTCCTGTGCCATTCCAGCCTGTGTTTACTAAGTAGGCTTCTGCACCAGCTGCTTGCATACGATTACGTAATACTTCAGCATACTGCGTAGGATGTAAGCTTAAAAAAGCAGCACCAAAACAGCTTGAGAAAGTCGGTGTCGGTTCAGTAATACCACGTTCCGTACCCGCTAATTTTGCGGTAAAACCTGATAAAAAGTAATACTCAGTTTGCGCAGGTGTTAATTTGGCTACAGGTGGTAAAACACCAAAAGCATCAGCAGTTAAAAAGATAACTTTTTTAGCATGGCCTGCACGAGAAATTGGCTTAACAATGTTGTCGATATGCGTAATTGGGTACGAAACTCGGGTGTTTTCTGTATTCGAGTTATCGTCAAAATCAATAGTGCCATCGGCAGCAACTGTTACGTTTTCTAATAGTGCGTCACGACGAATAGCATTATAAATATCAGGTTCGTTTTCTTTGCTGAGGTTAATGGTTTTAGCGTAACAACCGCCTTCAAAGTTAAATACACCGTTGTCATCCCAACCATGTTCATCATCACCAATTAATTCACGTTTTGGATCAGTAGACAGTGTTGTTTTCCCTGTGCCAGACAGACCAAAGAAAATAGCAACGTCACCTTCTTTACCAACGTTTGCACTACAGTGCATTGAGGCAATGCCTTTAAGAGGTAAAAGGTAGTTCATCATTGAGAACATGCCTTTTTTCATTTCGCCGCCGTACCAAGTACCACCAATTAACTGCATTTTTTCAGTTAAGTTGAATGCAACAAAGTTTTCAGAATTTAAGCCTTGTTCTTGCCAGCTCGGGTTAGTTGTCTTCGCACCGTTCATTACTACAAAATCAGGCTCATAGCTGGCCAATTCTTCGTTTGTAGGGCGAATAAACATATTTTTTACAAAGTGAGCCTGCCATGCAACCTCAGTAATAAAGCGCACTTTTAAGCGTGTGTCTTCGTTAGCACCACAAAAAGTATCAACCACAAATAAACGTTTACCTGAAAGTTGCGTTGTTACTAAGTCTTTTAATTGTGTCCATGTTTCAGGTGACATCGCTTTATTGTCGTTTTTACCTTGATCAGACCACCAAACGGTATCTTTGGTGACGTCGTCTTTAACAATGTATTTATCTTTTGGCGAACGGCCAGTAAAAATGCCGGTATCAACTGAAACTGCACCTAGCTCAGTAACTATGCCCTTATCAAACCCTTCAAGGTCAGACTTTGTTTCTTCAGCAAAAAGCAATTCATACGATGGGTTGTAAATAACTTCGTCTGCGTTGGTGATGCCGTATTTCGTTAAGTCAATTGAGTTCTGTAAAACGGTCATAGCAATTAGGCTCCTAAGTATGACAATTAAAAGTGTAAGTTTCAGTGTTGTTGAGGGCGCAATTTTAGGCGATTAACGGAGAAAACGAAAGAAATATTTCTTTCGTTTTGAAAGTTTTCATTATGCCTTTCATTTATAGTGGGGATGTTGTGCATAATATAATGAGTTTATAATATTTAAATAAAACAGATTGTTATTTTAAGCGCTTGATATTTGTGGGTTTTGTGTTTTTGTTTGTGTTTGTTCTATATGAAGAGGATATAGAAGAATGGATTAGGAGAAGTACATTGGAATTAGCTACTTTTAAGTTTCAAACGAAAGCTTACACACTAAATTAAAAATTTAACGTGTAAGCTGCTGCAATCTCTGCCGTTAAAAGAGCTCTTTTTCGGGGTCAATATTTTTATAGTTGAAAATTTCGTTACTTATATCTTTACTGACATATTCTGTAGGCTCGCTACCTGAAATAAAGTATTCAAATAAGCTGCTTCTATCTGTATTGGTGGTGAGCTTACCTGTTTTTTTATCTATTCTTATTGAGACAATTTGTTCCGGTTGAACAAAAGGCTCTATTGGATAATCTTTTAATGCTATATCCATGAAGGTGATCCAAGCAGGCTGTGCTGACTTTGCACCAAATTCTTTACCAATAATTTGTTCTGTTTTTACGCTTTTATTTCTTGTGGTTTGCCCTAAATTGCGGCTATGGTCGTCAAAGCCAATCCAAGAGGTGGTGACTAAGCGGCGGCTAAAGCCTGAAAACCATGCGTCTTTTGCTTCGTTAGTTGTGCCTGTTTTTCCTGCTATATCACGACGTTTTAAACTGCGGGCTCTAAAGCCTGTACCTTGCCAGCCTGCTGACGTTGACCAATCAGCCCCCCAAATAGCTTCATTAAGTGCTTCTGTCATTAAAAAGGCATTCTGTGGGCTGATGACGCGCTCAGCCTTGATAACAGGAAGTGCTGTATTTAATTCAGGTTGATCCACTGATTGAATGTTTTCAACAGAAGGAAATAGTTCAGTTTGATTAATGTTTGCTGTTAAAGCTTCTTGTGAGTTAATTAGCTGACAATCTTCACAAGCAATTGCAGCATTTTCTTGAAAAATAACATTGCCGAATGAATCTTCAATGCGTTCTATTAAATAAGGTTTTACTAAAAAACCACCATTAGCAAAAGTGGCAAAACCTGTAACAACTTCTAATGGTGTTAAAGATGCTGAGCCTAATGCAAGCGATTCGTTGCGAGGTAAATCGTCAAGAGAAAAACCAAATGACGCCATATGTGGAATGACTTTATTCATACCCACTTCTCTAAATAGCCTAACAGCCACAACATTTTTTGACTGTGCTAATGCACGTTTAACGCGTACTTCACCATTGTATTGTGGTGGTGAATTTTTCGGTCGCCAAACTGTTCCGCTAGATTGATCCCATTGGTTGATAGGAGCGTCGTTAACTAATGAGGCTAAGGTAAAACCGTGTTCAAGCGCAGCAGAATATAAGAAAGGCTTAATGTTAGATCCGACTTGTCGCTTAGCTTGAGTTACGCGGTTGAATTGACTTTGATAAAAACTAAAGCCGCCTACTAGCGCTTTTATTGCACCATTATCAGGAGATATAGACACTAAAGCTGAGCTAACGTCAGGCAATTGGCTTAATTTGTAACCTTGTGGTGTTTGCTCAACATAAATTACATCGCCGTAGTTAAGGATATCAGCGGCACTTTTAGGCGCTGGGCCTTGTCTTTCATCATTAATATATTCACGTGCCCAAGCTAAATTTTGCCATTCGATTATTGCTGTGGTGTTATTTTTTAAAGTTATTTCAACTGTATTGGCAAAGACTTGAGTAACTACTGCCGCTTCTAGCTTTTCGAAAATTAGAACGTGGGCAATGGCTTGATTAATTTCAGTTTCTGACAACGGTTTGTCAATTGTGTTAACAGTGCCTACTTGAGCATTTTTTAGCGGGCGTAACTTTTTAATTGCTCCACGATAGCCATGACGTTGATCGTAAGAAAACATATTTGTAAGAACAGCATGTTGTGCTGCTCGTTGTAATTTAGATGATGTGGTGGTGAATACTTTATATCCGCCAGTATATGCTTGTTCTTTACCAAAGCGTTGTACCATTTCTTGGTGCGCCATCTCTGCGATGTATGGGGCATTCAATTCTATTTCTGCACCATGTTTTTTAGCAGTTATAGCCGCATTTATTGCTTGCTGATATTCTTGTTCCGAAATATAGCCACTAACTAGCATACGCTGGAGAACAACAGCTCTTCTTTGTTTAGCTCGTAAAGGAGATCGTATAGGATTTAATGTAGAAGGTGCTTTGGGTAAACCCGCTAAAACTGCAATTTGTGCCAAGGTTAAATTTTTTACATCTTTATTATAATAAACCTGAGCGGCGGCTCCGAAACCAAAAGAACGATGTCCAAGCTCAATTTTGTTCATGTAAAGCTCAAGAATTTCATCTTTTGTCAGCAAGCTTTCTATATGAAATGCAGTAAATATTTCACGCAGCTTACGAATATAAGTTTGTTCACGCGTTAAAAAGAAGTTGCGAGCAACTTGCATGGTAATGGTACTAGCTCCTCCTTTATTTTGTCCTGTTAATTGTCCAAAAACCGCTCGTGCCATACCAATAGGGTCAACACCAAAGTGTAGATAGAATCGGTCGTCTTCTGTGGCTAAAATAGCATCAATAAGCTGCTGTGGCATTTCATTTAATTTAAGTGGTAGACGTTTTTTTTCACCAAACTGATTGATTAATGCGCCATCGCTACTATAAATTTTCATAGGCGTTTGCCACTGTATTGACTTTAATGAATCAACACTTGGAAGTTGATCCTTAATTAGAATGTATGCTATTAACAGTGATAAACACCCTATAATGGTGAAAATAAATGTTATTTTTGTCAGGCGTTTTAAGGAAAACAAAATAAAATGCTCTATAATTTTTATAAAAAATTGCTCAATAAGACTAGTATATCGTGTAAAAGCATGTAATAAATGTATTTATAGATAAAAAAAGTCTAATATTATTATAACAAAATGATCTAGTGGGAAGTTATGCTAAGCAATCTGTTTAAAAAGAAAGCTTCTTTAATGGTGGGAATCGATATTGGTTCTCATGCAGTAAAGGCAGTTTTATTTAGTCAAGGGAGCGATGGTTTTGTTCTTGAAGCGACTGCAATAGAGCCTATGCCAAGAGGGGCGATAATAGATCGAGAAATTCAAGATATCGAAGCTGTTGGTAAAGTTATTGCTAAACTCAGAAAGAAAATAACTTCTTCTGTTACCTTGGCATCAGCTGCCGTTTCAGGACAGACAGTTATTACTAAAGTTATTTATATGGATGTTTCGCTAACTGAACAAGAGCTAGCGAGTCAAATAGAAATTGAAGCGGACAGCTTAATTCCTTATCCTTTAGATGAAGTTAGTCTCGATTTTGAATCACTTGATGTGAATGAATCCGATCCATCTAAAGTTAATGTTTTATTAAGTGCTGCGCGAACCGAATCGGTTGAAGCGAGAGTGTCTGCACTTGAAGCAGGTGGTTTCGATACTAAGGTTATCGACGTCGAGTCTTATGCGGTTAGCCGCGCTTATGATTTAAATTTATCGCTTTTGCCTGATGATGCAAGCGATAAGGTGGTTGCGATTGTGGATGTTGGTGCAACCATGACATTATTTTCTGTTACTGATTCCGGTAAACATATTTATAGTCGAGACCAAATTTTCGGCGGCGAACAATATACCCGCTCCATTGTTTCTTATTATAATAAACCGTTTGAAGAAGCCGAAATGGCTAAGGTGAGCAACGACTTACCGCCAAATTACACGTTTGAAGTGTTGGCTCCTTTTCATACAGTCTTAGTACAGCAAATTAGACGTGCAATACAAATGTTCTTAACATCTAGCGGTAAAGATCAAGTCGACTACCTTGTACTTTCTGGAGGTACTGCGCAAGTTGAAGGTCTTCAACAATTGCTTACTGATGAGTTAGGTATTCATACTGTTATTGCTAATCCTTTTAACGATATAGTGATTTCGTCAAAATTAGATAAAGCTGCATTAGAGAAAACCGCATCGCAATATATGGTTGCGGCAGGGCTTGCATTAAGGAGTTTTTCGCCATGGCATATATAAATCTTCTTCCTTGGCGGGAAGCGGCTGAAAAAGCTAAACAGCGACAGTTTTTTACCTTATTAACCGCAATAGCGCTTATTGCCTTTGCTATAGTTTTTATTGTTAGCCAATTTTATCAATTTAGAATTGACGGGCAAACGGCTCGAAATCAATACCTTAAAACAGAAATTAAAGTATTAGACGAGCGCATAGCACATATTAAAACACTTAATGAGAAAAAATCTGAATTACAAAAACGTATTAATGTGGTCGAACAGTTACAGCGCAGCCGTAATGTAGGAACACAGGTACTAGATGAAATCGCAAAAATAATACCGACAGGTATTTACTTGACCCAAATGAACAAACAAGCGAATACGCTTGAGCTAATGGGGAAAAGTGAGTCGAATAACCACTTAGCTAATATGATTCGAGGTATAGAAGGCTCAGATTTATTTACTGATGCAGAACTTGAGTCTATTACTTCGGACGATGCAGAAAGCAAACTATTGAGTGACTTTAAAATGCGGGTTCGCATTAAAGGTATAGATGATGCCTCAGTGCAAGGAGGTAAATAGTGAATATAGATTTTTCACAATTTGAAGGGCTAGAATTAGATAACTTAGCTGAATGGCCCCCCCTTGCCAAAGGGGTGTTTATTGCTTTTATTGCTGTAGTGGTTATGGGATTAGGTTTTGTCTTGTTAATTCAAGATCAACTCGATGCGTTAGATAGAGTTACTGCCGAAGAAGCTACTTTAAAACAGCAATATCAAGTTAAATATCATGTCGCGGCTAACTTAGAGTTGTTTCAGCAACAAATGGAAGAAGCTGAAGCCTTGTTTGCTAATCAATTAAAAAGTTTACCTGAAAGCCATGAAACACCAGGCTTACTTGATGATATTACTTTTGTAGGTACAACAAGTGGTTTAAATTTCGCTAAGCTAAATTGGCAGCCAGAAATTACTCAAGAAATTTATACAGAATTACCTATCGATATTAAAGTCATCGGTAATTACCATGAATTCGGTAGTTTTGTGAGTAAAATTGCAGGCTTACCTCGTATTGTAACTTTGCATAACTTTAATATTGAGTGGCTTAAAGATAGTGATGAGCTTACCTTGCAATTACAAGCAAAAACTTATAAATATCGGGAGGCGGCTGCAGAATGAAAAAACTACTAAGCATAGTGTTATTACTGCCTCTTGCAGGCTGCTTTGATGACACTAGTGATTTACAAGTGCATATAGCGACGGTTCAGGCGAATACCACATCGCGCATTGAGCCTATGCCTGAAGTGCCTGTTTTTGATCATGTTGAATATTCCGCTCAAAGCTTGCGAAGTCCTTTTGACCTTCCACGCCCTGAGGCTATTCAAGAAAAAATTCAACAAATGTCAGGCTGTTTAAGCCCTGATCCCCGTCGACGTAAACAGCCACTTGAAAAATTTTCGTTAAGTGACTTATCAATGCGCGGGACATTAGGTGAATTAGGAACTACTTGGGCACTTGTAGAGGCGTCTGACGCAACTTTGCATCGTGTCGCTATTGGGCATTATCTTGGTTTATATAACGGAAAAATCACCGAAGTAAATCAAAATAATGTTAAAGTAACTGAATTAATTCCTGATGGCGCAGGCTGTTGGGTGGAACGAGAAACTGTAGTTACTATGGTTAAATCGGACGAAGAGGGGCAAAGGAAGTAATGTTGCTAATAAATAAAATGAAAAAATCAAATATAGTTCGCCATTGTCTTAATAATACGCTAGTAAAGGTATTGTGCCTAAGTCTATTGTCTTCCGTAGTTAATGCAGCTGATTTAACTGATATTCGTTATAACACGCTGCAAAATAAAGAAATAGAGCTTGTTTTTGCACTTTCTGAAAAGATAGAAAACCCGCCGGAAGTTCAAACGTCAATGTCCCCAGCAAAAATAGACATTACCTTTGATGCTGAAAACTTTAATGAAAGTCTTTTAGAAACCATTATTGATCATGCTGGTGTAAAAAGTATTACAGTACAAAAGCTGGCAGGTAAAGTGGTTGCATCAGTTAACCTAGAACAGCTTTCTCTTTTTGATGTTAGTCAAGTTGATGATCAATTTTCATTAGTACTTAACAAAGACCTTTCGAATAAAGCCTTAGCTAATTTAGCGCCGGTTGGTGGAGAGTTCATTAATAACCTTTCATCAATAGACTTCCGTAAAGGTGGTGATAATGAGGGGCAATTATTAGTAACGTTAGACGACAGCATGGTGGCTGTTGATGTTAGTAACAAGCTGGGTAAGCTATTCGTTGAGTTTCATAATACAGAGATTACTGATGAATTATTATATACCTTAGATGTATCCGACTTTGGTACTGTTGTTAAAGGTGTTGAAACATTTAAAGAAGGGCGTAACGCACGCCTCGTCATAGATATTGAAGGTAACTTTACTTACGAGCATCAACAATTAAATAATGTGTTTGCTTTAACGGTTAAGAAAGAAGAGAAAGTACCTGGCTATTTGGGGGACTCGAATGACTTTACAGGCCGTGCTATTTCTTTAAATTTCCAAGATATTTCAGTACGTACTGTTTTGCAAATTGTTGCAGATGTTAACGGCTTTAATTTAGTTGTTGGTGATACAGTAGAAGGTAATATTACTTTAAGGTTAGATGGTGTTCCTTGGGATCAAGCGCTTGATATTATTTTAAAAGTTAAAGGGCTTGATAAGCGCATGCAAGGCAATATTCTTATGGTTGCTCCTAGCGATGAGCTTGCTGCTCGTGAAGCTAAAGAGCTGCAAGCTAGACAGCAAGTCGCTGAATTAGCTCCGTTATACTCTGAATATATTCAAGTTAATTATGCTAAAGCATTAGAATTTGCTGCACTTATTAAAAATGAAGAGAACAGTATTCTATCAGAACGTGGCAGTGTCAGTGTTGACGAGCGCACTAACACCTTATTGATACGTGATACAGCTGCTAGCATTGAAGATATTAGACGCATGGTCAATGTGCTTGATATTCCTGTTCGTCAGGTTGTTATTGAATCTCGTATGGTAACCGTGAAAGATAATGTTCAAGAAGATCTTGGTATTCGTTGGGGAGTTACTGATAATGGTGAATACTCAACATCTGGTTCGCTTGAAGGTACGAGTAATATGGCATCTAATGGAACCGCTCCTGACTTAGGTGAGCGTTTAAATGTTAACTTACCTGTGAAAAGTGATCTGGCTGGGACAATAGCCTTTCAAGTAGCGCGTTTAGCTGACGGAACTATTCTTGATTTAGAGCTTAGTGCTCTAGAAAACGAAAATAAAGGTGAAATTATTGCAAGTCCGCGTATTACCACTGCAAACCAAAAAGAAGCTTATATTGAACAGGGGGTTGAAATTCCTTATCAACAAGCAGCTTCAAGTGGAGCAACAGCTGTACAGTTTAAAAAAGCAGTATTAAGCTTAACGGTAACACCGCATATTACGCCTGATGATCGCATTATTTTAGACCTTGTAGTAACTCAAGATACCGTTTCTTCAATAACGAGTGGTAATGCCCCTGCAATTGATACTCAGCGTATTGGTACGCAGGTTTTGGTTAATAACGGCGAAACTATTGTACTCGGTGGTATTTATCAGCAACAAGTGATAAATAGTGTCTCTAAAGTACCAGTACTAGGTGATATTCCTTACTTTGGCTGGATGTTTAGAAACACAGCTAACTTCAATGAAAAGAAAGAGCTATTAATTTTTGTAACACCAAGAATAGTGACAGAAAAGTTTTAACTAAAAATTAGCTCTTTATCATTGAAAAATAACAAGTTTAAATATCTATACGATATTAACAGCAAGTAAGTGATGCTTTTATGCAACACTTACTTGCATTTATCCCTCAACAATTGCGATAATTACGCCCTTAAAATTTCGAGGGGGTACCCTCATCTCTGTAAACGTAATTATTAACGCGAGTATTAAGTTAGTCTCATGGCAGAAAAACGTAACATTTTCCTAGTTGGCCCTATGGGCGCAGGTAAAAGCACCATAGGTAGAGAATTAGCAGATAAATTGCACTTAGATTTTTATGACTCTGATCAAGAGATTGAGCGTCGTACAGGTGCTGATATTGCGTGGGTTTTTGATCTTGAAGGTGAAGAAGGCTTTCGTAAAAGAGAAGAAGGCGTAATTGAAGACTTGTCTGAAATGCAAGGTATTGTACTAGCCACTGGCGGTGGTTCAGTAATTAGCCCGCAAGTAAGAAACCGTTTATCGGCTAGAGGTATCGTTGTATACCTTGAAACCACAATCGATAAACAGGTTGCACGTACACAACGTGATCGTCGTCGACCTTTATTACAAACGTCGGAAGAGCCACGCACTGTATTAGAAAACTTGGCTGTAGAGCGTAATCCTCTATATGAAGAAATTGCCGATGTTATTGTACAAACCGATGACCAAAGTGCAAAAGTTGTTGCCAATAAAATCGTAGAACGCTTAGATTTTTAAATAATGGCCACCCTAAACCTTTCTTTGGGTGAACGCAGCTACCCTATATATATTGATAGTAAATTACTCACGAATAGTAATTTACTATCAAATCATATCCGCGCAAAACGCGTATGCATTGTGTCTAATACTATTGTCTTTCCTCTTTATGGTGACCAGCTAAAGTCATTATTAGCTGACTTTGATGTTGACCAAATAATATTACCTGATGGTGAAGCTGAAAAAAGCTTAAGCAATTTTGACAATATTATGTCGCATTTGCTTGCTAATGGTCATGGCCGTGATAGTACGCTTATTGCGTTAGGTGGTGGGGTAATAGGTGATATTACTGGTTTTGCTGCTGCGTGTTATCAACGTGGTGTCGATTTTATTCAAATACCAACGACATTATTATCGCAAGTTGATTCATCTGTTGGTGGAAAAACAGCAGTTAATCATCCGCTAGGCAAAAATATGATCGGCGCATTTTATCAGCCAAAAGCGGTTATTATTGATTGCGATAGCTTGCACACTTTGCCAGCGAGAGAGTTTAATGCTGGTATGGCTGAAGTGATAAAATACGGTATTTTAGGTGATGCTCAATTTTTTCAATGGTTGGAGGATAATACGGCCAACATAAAAGCGGGTGAACAAAGTACGCTTATTGAGATGATTGAGATTTGTTGTCAGTGTAAAGCAGATATTGTTGCTCAAGACGAAAAAGAGGGCGGCATCCGTGCTCTCCTTAACCTAGGGCATACTTTTGGTCATGCTATTGAAGCAGAACAAGGTTACGGTGTTTGGTTACATGGAGAAGCTGTAGCTACTGGCATGGTACTTGCCTCTAAACTTGCAGTAGCAATGAATTTGCTTGAAGTGTCAGATCTTCGTCGTATTGAAGCGTTAATATCAGCGTTTGATTTACCATTAGAAGCGCCAAAAAATATGGGCTTTGAACAATTTTTATCTCATATGAAACGAGATAAAAAGAATATGGCGGGCTTATTAAGGTTTATTGTGCCAACCGCTATTGGTAAATCTGAAATAAGAGACGATGTAACTACTGAGGTACTTCAACAAATTCTGTAAGATAAAACAGAAGGTGAAGTATGTCAGCATTAGCACAGCACAATCCAACAAACACGTCGTCTGACAGTGTCACCCCTATTAGTGTTAATGCACGCATTGATTATATTCATCGTTTTTCAAAACATGCTATTTTGGTTGTGGATGAAAATGCTCAAGAATGCTCTTCCGTTGGCTATCAATTTCTTGACCAATTGTCGCAGCAATATAACGCCGCCTTTGTATCAGCCTCAACAAAATTAAATAACATTCAATTACGATGTCGAATTATCGAACAATTATTCAATGATAAGGTGTTTGACCCAGAGCAATCTCTTGCTGTTAGTATTGTTAATTTACTCAATGCTGACCGACAAAAAATTGCCATTGTTATTGAAAATGTTCAATTTGCATCACTACAAATAATTCATGAACTAACGCAACTAGCGCTAATCGCCAAAAAAGCTGAATTAACTATAAAGGTGCTAATTTTAGGTGATTACAATGCAGGTAGAATACTGGCAACACATAAAGACTTATTCCAAAAAAAATTGTCAGTCCTGTCTCAACAATCAGGGCAATTGCTGGCATTAAGTGCTAAAGAATTTAAAGTATCGCAATCATGGTTAACGCTAACGGTAAATAAAAAATGGTTGATAGCACTAGCAAGCTTGTCACTTTTGGCTATTGCGACAGTGCTATGGCTGAAACAGCAAGAGATTAATTTTGCTAATTTGCCAGAAAGCCCTATTGCAATATCTTCGCTCAACTTAGAAGCGGATAAAACCGTATTATCAGTGAGCTCGCAAAGTGATAAGAGTAACAAGGCAGTTGTAAACAAAGCGCCGATAAAAAGAGAGCTTGCTTCAATACAGCATATTTATAATGTGCTATTAGGTAATAATGTTGCTAAGAAAGAAATTCTAAATGAGCCTGCTAATGCTCGAGATATTGTTTCTGCTATTACAGCTATTGAAAGTGCGCCCAAAGAGGCAGTCGTTAGTGACCGCAACCTTGAAATAGTGCCTGTTGAGTATAAAAAGAAAACGGTCAATGCGAATCAAGCTGTAAAAGTTGGCAAAGCAGAAAATATTGATGTATTCAGTGCGAAAAGCGTACCTTCATTAACTAAAGAAGCGAATAATGAGTTTGCGCTAGGGAGAAATTATTACCAAAACTTTACTCAAGGTGTGGTAATACAAATCGCAGGGTTTACTCAAAAAAGCATTTTAACTGAGTTTTTGGCTGACTTTACTGATATAGAGTTTAAACAATATAAGCGTGCGTTAAATGGTGAAGAAATGACCGTTTTAACTTCTAAGCATTATGCTACTCGAGCAGAAGCAGAGCGGGCATTATATAAGCTTCCTAATGCAATATTAGTTAGAGAACCTTGGATAAAAACAATTTCAGCAATTAATAATGAAATCAGTGCGTTTCAACGTTCCCAATAAGGGCTAATTCAGGATACAATTCGAACCTCACATTACATATTCGTGATCACGCCTAAAAGGCTACTTGAGGTTGTTTAAAAAATGGTTAAAAAGCATCGAGCTTTTTTAAAATGGGCGGGTGGAAAATATGGCCTGAGCGATGTTATTAATAAAATGCTACCTAAAGGTGAGCGTTTAATTGAACCCTTTGTCGGTGCGGGCTCTATTTTTTTAAATAGTGATTATGATAACTACGTTTTAAGCGATATAAATAAAGACCTAATTAATCTTTATCAAATTATTCAAATTAAGCCAGAAGCATACATACGTGATGCAAAAAAGCTATTCACACCTGAAAATAATCAAGCCGAAGCCTATTACCATTTACGCACTGAATTTAATGCCAGTGTTGATAAATACTATCGCTCATTATTATTTCTTTATTTAAATCGACATGGCTATAACGGCTTATGTCGCTACAATAAGTCAGGTGGCTACAACGTGCCGTTTGGTAAGTATAAAAAACCTTATTTCCCTGAAAATGAACTTATATATTTTGCTGAAAAGGCGAAAAAAGCGATTTTTGTTTGCGAGGGCTACCGTCAAAGTTTCACGCGGGCAACGGCTGGCGATGTGATTTATTGCGATCCACCGTATGTTCCTTTAAGTAAAACGGCGAGTTTTACTAGCTATGCAGGTAATGGTTTTGGTTTAGATGAACAGGCTGATTTAGCGAATGCGGCTGAAGAAGTGTGTAAACAGGCTCATGCAACAGTGTTAATTAGTAATCATGATACTATTTGGACACGTAAAATTTATGAGCATTCGGATAAAATAAAGTCAATAAAGGTTGCGCGTACGATCAGCCAAAAAGGCAGTACCCGTAAAAAAGTAGGAGAACTGTTGGCGTTATACAAAGGCTGAATGTTTTGAGCTATTCAATAACTAAAGAGACAATGGTTAACAAAGTAGCAATAAATACGATCACAGCAAGAGCGCCTACAATCACAAAATGACTAAATTTTCCTTGGGTAAAATCTCGCTCTCTGTTTTTATCACTTTGTACGCCTAAAAAAGCAAATAAAACACTTTTAATGGTGTGGCTAATAGGGTTTGAATTACTCATCTTTACTCGTTAACTATTGATATAGGCTAAAATAAGTATCTTTTATTTTTAAGGTTAGTTCAACTTTTAATCAAATAATAGGATTAGCACTCTTTAAAAAATAAAACCCAAACCAAGGTTTGGATTTTATCAAAGGGAGTCATTGGTACTAATGTATATTTATAAGTCGATAGCTACTGAGTAAGCCACATACACTTTAACATCGTCACCGTCTAAATCTGTTTTTGACGCACCCAAAGTAAAACCACTTTTACTCAGGCTAATGCCATAATCAATCGACTCTTCAGCTAACCAATCACCAGTATATGAACCTAAATGAAAAGCGAGTTCTGTTTCATTTGCTATGGTAAGTGCATAGTCAGCAGAAAGGTACAATGTATCGCCAGCATCAGCATTGTCTCCAGATGCTAGTACCGCAGCGCCGAGCGTTAATGTATTGAAAGAAAGGTTCACATACATTTCAGAAAAATCGGCATTGCCAGAGAGTTCGTCAGGGTAAGCGTAATAAATAAAGCCAATATCATATGAGACTGCTTCATTAATTGTGGCACTGTATCCGCCATAAACGTCTAGTTCATAGGTCATGCCTTCAGCCCAATCTGCATTTGATGCCCAAGTGCCGATATAAAGGCCTGAATCAGCTTCATAATCAATACCGCCAGACACTGCACTACGTCCATTAGTTTGTTCAAGTCCACGCCATAAATAATTGCTAGTTGCGCCAACATTAGCTGAAAGGCTGTCTGCTTTTATATTAGGGGTAAATATAATTGTACTTAATGCTACTGAGGTTAATGCAATTGCTGTGAGGGTGTTTTTCATCATATTACTCTTTAGGTTTATTGTTATAAATTAACTTGGGTAATAATTAAATTGCAAAGACAGTGCCTATTACTTATTAATTAAAAATAAATAATTTAATCCTTATTTTTTAATATGTTAAATTTAATTTCAATAAATCTAACTATGGTTTAACTTGAAGTGAACGCACGAATTTAGTGCGTTTTAGGCTTGTTTTGTACGGATTATGTGCAGCTAAAGTTACTAGGGGTAGTCGATCAATTTTTCATTTTAAGGTACAGTAGCGCAGTTTCTTAAATAGGGTGTATTTATGTCTAATTTTCTTATTGCTCCATCGATATTGTCGGCTGACTTTGCTCGTTTAGGTGATGATGTGGCTAACGTGCTTGCAGCAGGTGCAGACGTTGTGCATTTTGACGTTATGGATAATCACTTTGTACCTAATTTAACGTTTGGCCCAATGATTTGTCAGGCATTAAGAGATTACGGTATTAGCGCACCGATTGACGTGCACTTAATGGTTAAGCCCGTTGATAGTTTAATTCCTGAGTTTGCCAAAGCGGGGGCAACTATAATTACCTTTCACCCTGAAGCAAGCGACCATATTGATAGAACGTTGCAGCTGATTAAAGACCATGGCTGCCAAGCAGGCATAGTGCTGAATCCTGCAACACCGTTGCATGTGCTCGACTTTGTTATGGATAAATTAGACGTTATTTTATTAATGTCAGTTAACCCCGGTTTTGGCGGGCAATCGTTTATTCCAACAACATTAGATAAACTGAAGTTAGTTAAAGAAAAAATTATTGCTAGTGGACGAGATATTCGTTTAGAAGTGGATGGTGGGGTAAAAGCGAATAATATTGCTGAAATTGCTCAGGCAGGTGCCGACATGTTTGTTGCGGGCTCTGCTATTTTCTCTCAAAGTGATTATAAACAAGCCATAAATGAAATGCGCGAGCAGTTAGCTACTGTAAAATAGCCTGTATTACAGGCATCAATAAATTTAGATTCAACATGCTATAACAGCAGATTAGGTAAAGAAAATTATGTCAAAACCAGTTGTATTAAGTGGCTGCCAGCCATCGGGTGAGCTTACTATCGGTAATTACTTAGGTGCGATTAAGCAATGGGTAAATATGCAGGCCGACCACCATTGTCATTATATGTTGGTCGATCAACATGCTATTACCGTTCGTCCAGATGCAGAAGCATTGCGTAAAGCAACATTAGACGGCTTAGCGCTGTATTTAGCTTGTGGTGTAGACCCTGAGCAAAGCACTATTTTTATTCAGTCACATGTGCCCGCGCATTCACAATTAAACTGGGTGCTAAATTGTTACACTCAAATGGGCGAGTTAAATCGCATGACGCAATATAAAGATAAGTCACAAAAGTCAGAAGCAAACATGAACTCTGGTTTATTTACTTATCCGGTATTGATGGCGGCAGATATTTTATTATATCGCGCTGACCGTGTGCCTGTGGGCGATGATCAAAAGCAACATTTAGAATTAGCGCGTGATATTGCCACTCGTTTTAATAATATTTATGGTGATATTTTTATTGTGCCAGATCCACAAATTCCTGAGCACGGCGCACGCGTAATGAGCTTGCTTGAGCCAACTAAAAAAATGTCGAAGTCTGATACTAATCCAGGCAACTTTATTGGCTTACTGGAAGATCCGAAAAAGGTGGCGAAGAAAATTAAGCGCGCCGTGACTGACTCGGATGAACAAGCGCGTATTTATTACAACCTTGAAGAAAAACCAGGGGTGTCAAACTTATTGTCGCTACTTTCGTGTGTTACTAATCAAAGTGTTGAGCAATTAGTACCGCAGTATGAAGATAAAATGTATGGTCATTTAAAAGGTGATGTTGCTGATGCCGTAGTAGCAATGCTTGAGCCAATTCAAGAAAAATATCATCAATTTCGTGGTGACCAAGCATTTTTGAACCAAGTAATGAAACAAGGTGCTGAACAAGCGTCTGAGCGTGCGAATAAAGTATTAACGTCAGTATATGACGCTGTAGGTTTTATTGCGCGTCCATAAT
>JBMZCX010000030.1:0-30858 GCA_049613795.1 Thalassotalea sp.
CCGGCAGTCGGCACCATTCATTCAAGCCCTAACTTCGGTTAGGGCTTTTTTGTATCTGTTGCTCGGTCGAATTCTATAATTGATTTCATTAGCACCAATAAAACTCCCTACCCCACTTATTCTGTGCCCTGTGCGTGCTTTACCCCTGTAAAACCAAGATGTTAATAGGCACGAAATACACACCATTTTGAATCCCCCTAACTAGGGCACTAATTTTACCTAGGGTAGGTAAATTTGGTTGGATTCATTTTTTACTTAATATAAATTTCATTCGTTAATTTTTACAAATCGGGCAAATAAAAAAGGATTCAATCCGTTGCTTAGGGTATCAAGGTTAACGTATAGCCCACTAAAACTGCGTGTGTATTTTATTAGGGTAAATTAGTTGATGGCATAAATACCCAAACTGGGTATTAGCACCAGTGATAGCCGTTGCTTTGGCTTTAGTTAGTTTAATTTTACCTGTGCATAGCAGATAAAACAGATAAAACAGATAAAACAGATAAATTATTATCAAACCAGTTCAATCTATTAAAGGTTAAGTAACTTTATATAAATTAAGTTATGAAAAGTATTGTCTGGTTATTCTGGTCCTGATTTCTACAACTTGAAATCAACACACAGTAATAATATATCCAAGCTCTTGGGCTCTAGAAATAAACCTATCAAAATTTTGAACACCTTAATAAAGTAATTCTATTGTTAAAAATAAACTTTGCCAGTCCCCCCGTTATTTCACCGAAATAACAGATAAGCCAAATATTTAAGGTAGTACATTAATGAGTAAGGTTTTTTCTATATTGGCCGGGGGTTTTTGTGGTTAGTTTATTAAACCATCGATAAAAAGATCTTGGTTCAGTAAAACCAAGCTCACTACTTATTTGATTAAGGTTTAAAGCGCTTTTTGCTAAGTGTTCTTTCGCCAAACTAAGGCGAGTTTCATCAAGTAAAGTTTGAAAGTTCAATCCTAGCGCCGCTAGGCGTCGTTGTAACGTTTTTGCACTCATACCTAATTGTTGTGCTATTTCTTGCTGGTGAAAGCAACCGTGCTTTAAAGATTTAACAATTATCGCTTGTAGCTCTATCGCAATATTTTTTTCTACGGCTAAATCAGAAATTAGGCTCTCAGCATGTGACTCAAGCGTTGATAACAGCTGTTGATCACCTTTATTTAGTGGTAGTGATAGCAACTCTTTATCAAAAATAATGGCATTTTCATTTTGCCCATAACTAATAGGGCATTTAAATACTGTTTGATATTCATTTTGCTGAGCGAGTGCTGGTTTCTTGCGACTGAACAATACTTCTCTTGGACTACTTTCCTGATTCACCAAATAGCGCGCAAATGTTAACCAAGAGCCAAGGCAATTATCTATCATATGGCGTTTAACGTTAAGATCTGTAAATTGACAATGCCAACTAATTTTTACCTTATCGCCCAGTTGTTTAAATGTTGTTGTTCCCATATCACCAACCAATTTTTCAAATGGTTGTATTTTAGTAATTGCTTGCCCTAAGTTTTCACAGTTCATGGATATAAACCCCAGCACACTATATGAGCCCGGCTGTACATGCTTAGCGGTATGTAAACCAAATAGTTTATCATTAGATTGCGCAAGTAATGCCCTAATAAGCTGTTGAAAGAGCAAACCACTAATATGATTACTATTGTCTAATAATATTTGTTGTTCTAACCCTATGCTCCGACAAATAGTGTCTACATCCAACTTCTGTTCTATCGCTAACTGTAGGTATTGATTCACAGCAGGCACA
This sequence comes from Thalassotalea sp., assembly GCA_049613795.1. GTDB lineage: Bacteria > Pseudomonadota > Gammaproteobacteria > Enterobacterales > Alteromonadaceae > Thalassotalea_B. The sequence continues at coordinate 1,774 of JBMZCX010000030.1, forward strand.
GAAGCTTGTCCTAAGTTTTCATCTAAACATAGATGACTAATAACAGTTGCTAAGTTACTTGATTCATTCACTATTTTATTATTGCCCATACTAATGTCCTAAAATGTCACCTTGACTGTCTTTTTAGGACATTTTGTCACTGTTTTTTTCGTTTTATCATAACTGATAATGAATTAAAAGTAGGTAATAACATGAGACGTTGGAATGGCTGGGGGGATGAAAGTACTTCTATGGATTTACCTTTGTCGGCAGAGGCATTTTTAACACATTTAATAGGTAAGGGTAAACGACTCAACAATGCAAAATTAATCGATGTTATTCAAACGGTTCCTAAAACTCGATTGCCTGAGCACCCACTAGTAAACATTAATAGTGAACAACGAGTTCGACACGCTAAGGGGCAGTCTTTGCCTGATTGGCTAGCAATGCACAGTGGCGAAATAGGCTGCTTCCCTGACGGCGTTTGTTTTCCTGAAAACCGTCAAGATGTTAAAGATATTCTGCACTATGCAAAAACACATAATGTAGAGTTAATTCCATATGGCGGCGGAACGAGTGTCGCTGGTCATATTAACTCAGTGCAATCTAAACGAGCTATTTTGACGGTTAACATGAGCCGAATGAACCAGTTACTTAATTTAGATGAAGAAAGTCAGATAGCAACTTTCGGTGCTGGTACTGCTGGGCCTATGGTCGAAGCTCAGTTATTAGCCCGTGGGTACACTTTAGGTCATTTCCCCCAGTCTTTTGAGCTTTCAACCATAGGGGGCTGGATTGCAAGTCGTTCAAGTGGGCAACAATCACTACGCTATGGTCGAATTGAACAACTATTTGCGGGTGGGAATATGGAAACCTTTGACGGTTCACTTAACGTACCTACTTTCCCTGCATCATCTGCGGGACCTGATTTACGTGAATTATTGCTTGGTTCTGAAGGTCGTTTAGGTATTTTAACCGAAGTAAAAGTACGCGTTAGTAGAATAGCTGAGAAAGAAAAGTTTTCAGTTGTTTTCTTTCCGAACTGGCAATCAGCAAGTCAATTTTGCAAAGAGGTCGTTCAACAACGCATTTCATTATCAATGTTAAGAGTTAGCAATACGATAGAAACACAAACACAACTTAAATTAGCAGGCCATGAAAGTTCAATAAAATGGTTAGAGCGATATTTATCATTGCGTGGTTGTGTGAATGAAAAGTGCATGCTGACTTTTGGCCTAACCGGCAGCAAAAAACAAATATCTGCAAGTAAAAAGCAATTAGCTTCTTATATAAAAAGGTTTAAAGGTGTTAGCACGGGTGAACTATTAGGGAAGAAATGGCAAGCCAATCGCTTTCGCTCTCCTTATCTTAGAGAAGCCTTGTGGCAACAAGGTTATGTGGTTGATACATTTGAAACAGCAACAGATTGGGGGAATGTTAATAATCTTATGGCTAAAGTTGAATCAGCAATGCGTAACGGCCTAAAAGATGAAGGTGAAAACGTGCATGTTTTCACGCACCTTTCTCATGTTTATAGTCAAGGATGTAGCTTATATACAACTTATGTTTATCGAAATGGCAACTCTTACTTAGAAACACTTGCTCGTTGGCAAAAATTAAAACACCAAGCAAGCCAAATTATTGTTAATAATGCTGGCACTATTAGCCATCAACATGGCGTTGGTAAAGACCATGCACCTTATCTTTCAGTTGAGAAAGGAGAGCTGGGGATGAAAGTGTTAGAAAATTTAGTTGAACACTTTGATAAAAATCAGCAACTCAACCCCGGCACTTTACTGGAATAAGTCATTAAAAATGCTAGAAACTGCCAAGTCTAATAAATACTACAAACATAACGCTAATGACACTAACGTCATTGCGAACGAGCTCAAACTTGCAAAAAATATACAACAAACACGCAAACAACGTATTGCAAATATTGAAGAAACAGATTGTTGGGACATGGTTATTGTTGGCGGCGGAATTACTGGCGCAGGAATTTTAAAACTAGCCTGTCAAATGGGGCTAAAAGTTCTGTTATTAGAACAGAAAGATTTTGCATGGGGTAGTTCAAGTCGTTCTTCTAAAATGGTACATGGCGGTTTGCGTTATATGGCTCAAGGGCAAGTAGCACTAACCCGAGAATCAGTCATTGAGCGTCAAAGACTACTCAAAGAAGCTCACCCTTTGGTGAGTAAGCAAAGCTTTGTTATGAGCCATTATAAACATACTTTTCCAGGGCCTTGGGTCTTCAATACATTACTTTCTTGCTATGACTTTATTGCCGGTGAAAAACAACATAAATTTTGGCCAAAACCATCCTATTTAGCATTATCCCCACAAATTGCAGAAAATAAATTAATAGGGGGGACTCAATTTTTTGATGCCTTGACAGAAGATGCTCGACTCGTACAAAGATTAATTCAAGAGTCATTACAACTTTGTGGGCAAGCGATTAATTATGCAAAGGTTTTAACGCTTGATACTCAAGCCGCGCACACTCAAATAAAAGTGCAATTTGAAGAGCAAGAGTCAGCGTTAACACTAAAAGCCAAAGTTGTAATAAATGCCTGTGGAGCATGGTCTCGTATGCTTGGGGGAAACTCAACTCAAGCTAGCCCAATGAACCTTCCTCACACAGAAAACAAGACAGTAACTACACAAAAAAATAAAAAAACTGCTACATATATGCGCCCATTACGCGGTAGCCATTTAGTTTTACCCAATTGGCGTTTACCTGTTGCAAGTGTTATTACTATTCAACACAAGCAAGACAAGCGACCAGTACAAATATACCCTTGGCAAAATGTTACGATTGTCGGCACTACAGATGTTGAACATCTAGAGAATATGGCATTAGAGGCAAAAATCAGCTCGCAAGAACTCAAATATTTACTGGAAGCTATTGAACAACAATTTCCACATATGAACATCAACCAAGATGACATCATTTCAACGTTTTCAGGTGTTCGCCCCGTAATAACAAGCAATAACTCCTTGACCCCTTCTAAGGAAAAACGAGAACATTATATTGAAAAAAATAAAAATGTTATTTCTGTTACCGGCGGCAAGTTAACAACCTTTAGGCTTATTGCTGAACAAGTATTAAAAATAGTTTGTGGGCATTTAAGTACCGAATATAAGCAAAGTTATACTGAACTAATTAAATTACTCAACGCTGCTTGTCATCAGCCGATACTTTCCCTGCCGTTTAATAATACTGACTTGCCCTTTAGAGAAGATATTAAACAACAAATATTCGCTTGTTATGGTGAGCTTTCTTCAACATTTGTTGCCACTAGCCAGAAAATTTACTGTGATCACATTCGTTATACCAAGCACTTATGGGCAGAGTTAATTTGGTCTGTAAAATTTGAACAAGTACAGCATCTCGATGACTTACTGTTAAGGCGCACAAGGCTAGGTAATGTTTTACCACAAGGGGCTAGTGATATATTGCCAAAAATTAAGACTTTATGCTCACCGTATTTATCGTGGAATGAACAAAAATGGCAGCAAGAAATTAAACGGTATTTAATGCTCTGGCAAAATGCTTATAGCTTACCTGACGGTAAAGGTTTAACAGAATAGCCCATCATATGACACATAATAATCCGACTAAAAAGAATATGGATGACTTAATTCTAACTATAGACAATGGTACGCAAAGTATCCGAGCCTTATTATTTGATCTAAAAGGTAACTTAGTTGCTAAAAGTCGTATTGAGCTTGAAGCCTATTTTTCCAAAAATCCGGGTTGGGCTGAACAAGACGCTGATTATTTTTGGAAAATGTTAGGAGCATGTTGCCAGAAGCTTTGGCTACAAGATGAAGTAAGACAAAATAATTATCAAGAAAAAGTAACCGCTGTAACTGTAACAACACAACGCGGCACCGTTATTAATTTAGATAAAAATGGTAACGTGCTACGCCCAGCTATCCTTTGGTTAGACCAACGCTTATGCAAGAAAAACAAGGCAATGCCTTGGTATTGGCGTATGGCATTTACTGCGGTAGGTCAAAGTAAAGTTATTGACTATTTTCGTCGTAAGTCGCAGGCAAATTGGCTTGAACAGTATGAGCCGCACGTTTGGAAAAATACCGATAAATACTTATTATTATCTGGCTTTTTCACTTATAAATTAACAGGTGAATTTAAAGACTCTATTGGCAGCATTGTCGGTTACTTGCCATTTAATTACAAAAAACAAAACTGGGCTAATCGTTGGGACTGGAAATGGCAAGCATTACCTGTGACCCGCTCTATGCTACCTACCTTAGCTAAACCAGGCGGAATTCTTGGAGAAATTACAGCAGAAGCGGCACTGCATACGGGCATAAAAATCGGCACTAAACTCATGGCCTCAGCTTCTGATAAAGCTTGTGAAGTATTAGGATCAGGTTGTATTAGCCCCGAAGTGGCTAGTGTAAGTTACGGCACAACTGCTACGATCAACACGAATAATACCCGCTATGTGGAACCTCAAACGTTTATTCCTCCATACCCTTCCGCTGTTCCAGATAACTTCAATAGTGAAGTTATGATTTACCGTGGTTTTTGGATGGTTAATTGGTTTAAACAAGAATTTGGCCAAAGCGAAATAGAAAAAGCACAGACTTTAGGTATCAGTGCTGAGAGCCTATTTGATCAATTAGTGGCTGAAGTTCCCCCAGGCTCTATGGGACTAATGCTACAACCCTATTGGTCTCCTGGATTAAAAAATTTAGAGGCAAAGGGTGCCATTATTGGCTTTGGCGATGTACATACTCGTGCTCACATTTATCGTTCCATTTTAGAAGGCTTAGCCTACGCATTAAGAGAAGGGAAAGAAACGTTAGAAAAACGGCAAAAACGAAAAATAACACAATTAATTGTCTCTGGTGGAGGCTCTCAATCAGATGCGGCTCTGCAACTTACAGCTGATATTTTTAATTTGCCAACACACAGACCACATACATTTGAAACATCAGGACTGGGTGCTGCAATTAATGCTGCCGTTGGTAAAGGTTATTTTAAAGATTACCAGCAAGCGATAGATGCAATGACACGTATAAAGCAGTCATTCTTTCCTAACCAAGAAAATGTAAAACTATATAACAAGCTATATCAGCGGGTATACCTGAAAATGTATCAACAGCTAAAGCCCATTTACCAAGAAATAAAAAAAATAACAGGTTATCCAGAATAATAAAAAATTTAATTTGAAATCACGATAGTTTGACATAAGTGATTACGTTTTAGAGTGCCATTACTTATTTGTATTTGTTACTCGGTTAATTTATTTTCTAAAATCACTTACACCAATATTTTCTATCCCCTGCATCACTAGTGGCTTATACACCTGTTTGTTATTTATTTCGTGTTATTGATAGGCGCAAAATACACCCTGTTTTGAATAACCCCCATTAGGGCAAATTGGGTATTAGAGTAAGTTAGTTGATAGTGTAAATATTAGAACTGGGTATTAGCACCAGTAAGATCAGTTGATAGATAGGGTAGTAATTTTATCATTGCTTATCAAAAGCAGATCAAACAGATGAATTATCATCAAACTACTGTTGGTAATATTAATGATCAAGTTTATTTCTAATACTTAGGAGAACAAATATCTATCTGCTTTTTCTGGCTGTAGTGCTTTAAGTAATGTTAATTTACTATTACTACCTGACATTTTTGGATGTGAGGTAGCCTAATAATCAATACCTATGAAAATCTTGTTTATTCTAATATCCCTCTTTAGTTCTGAGTAATTCAATAATTAAACGGATTAATGGTATAAACAGCAATGTATAAATACCCAACAAGTCGCTGTAAAAACAAACTCTAAAGTTCAACACGCCCTAGGCTATTATCATCTTGTTTTAATATCTTTACAAAATTCCTCTCACAAAAAGTGTGATAACATAACGTTTCTTTTACTTTCCTTACAATTTAATGATTTAATGCTATCGAAAAAAACAATAATCAATGAAAAGCAATCTGGAATTTATCCTAGGAAGATTTAACATGTTATATAAAAAAATGGTTAAGGCATTGTCCTTAACATCATTACTATTTATCGGAACAGCAACAGCTGATGAAGGTATGTGGCAACCACACCAATTACAAGAAATAAGTGGCAAACTAAAAAAGGCGGGCTTAAAGCTAGACCCAACGCAAATGGAAAACTTAGATCAATTTCCAATGAATGCGATTATTAGTTTAGGTGGATGTACCGCTTCATTTTTATCTGACAAAGGCTTAGTAGTAACAAATCATCACTGTGCATATGGCTCAATTCAATATAATTCAAGCGAAAAAGACAACTTATTAAAGCAAGGTTTTGTTGCAAAAAAAATGTCTGATGAGCTACAAGCAGCACCTGGTTCTCGTGTTTACGTGACAGAATCGTTAACCAATGTAACCGATAAAGTAACAGGTTCTATTGCAAAGTCAGTTACTGGCAAAGATTACTTTAAAGCCATTGAAAAAAATGAAAAAGTGTTGGTTCAACAATGTGAAACATCACAAGATTACCGTTGTGAAGTGTATAGTTTTCATGGTGGCTTAGAATATTTTTTAATTAAACAACTCGCTATTCGCGACGTACGTTTAGTTTATGCACCACCTTCAAGCATTGGTAAATTTGGTGGCGACACCGACAACTGGATGTGGCCACGTCACACCGGCGATTGGTCATTTTACCGCGCTTATGTAAATAAAGATGGTAAGCCAGCCGATTACGCTAAAGACAATGTGCCATTTGAGCCTAAAGCTTTCTTAAAAGTAAACGCTAATGGCGTTGAAGAAAATGACTATGTCATGGTTTTAGGTTACCCCGGTAGAACGAATCGTTACCGTAACGCTCAAGAAGTAGAAAACCAATTTAATTTGGTGTACCCAACCGCCAAACAATACCGTGAAGAGTATATTGATATAATTAAATCAACTGCTCCTGCTGGTAGTGAAGCACGTATCAAGTATGAGAGTACTTTGGCTGGCTTAGCTAATTACGCAAAAAATTATGGCTCTATGATTGAAAGCTTCCATAAAGGCGATATGTTAGCGCGTAAACAGCAAGAACTTAAAGAGTTACAAGCTTGGATAAATTCTTCAAAAGCACGCAAACAGCAATACGGTAAAACCTTAACTGAGTTAAATGCATTAATTGCCAAAGGACAAGAAAATCAAGAAAGAAATTTAATTCTCTCTTATATTGGCCGTACTAATTTAATGGGCGTTTCAAAGCGTTTATATCGTTTAGCTAATGAAAAAAACAAGCCAAGCACTGAACGCAAGCAAGGTTATCAAGAGCGTGATATGAATCGTTTTACACAAGGTATGAAGCGTGTAAACCGTCGTTACGATGCTAACGTAGACAAAGCCGTATTAACGCATTTTATGGCGCAATATGCAGAGTTTCCAGCTTCAGAGCGAAATTCAACCTTTGATCAATTCTTCGGTTTAGATAAAAGCTTTAATGCCAAAAAACTTGCCGCTAAATTAGATAAAATGCACAGTGAAACACAGCTTGACGAAGAAAGCGTGCGCCTAGCGTGGATGGAAAAATCGGTTCAAGACTTTAAAAATAGCAACGACCCTTACATTCAATTTGCCGTTTCACAATATGAGAACGATCAAAAGCTTGAGCAAGAAGCAGAAGATCTTGCAGGTAAATTAGCCCAAATTCGACCGCAATTTATGAAAGCCATGATTGCCTACAAGAAAAGCAAAGGAGAGCCTGTGTATGCAGATGCAAATAGCTCATTACGTATTACTTACGGTAATGTAAAAGGCTACTCGCCACAAGACGGTTTAACCGCTACCCCTTTCACCACATTGGAAGGATTATTAGCTAAGTATGTAGCAGGCGATCATGAATTCGATTTATTTGAAAACATTCGCACTGCAATCGCTAACAAAGACTTTGGCAATTACAAGCGTAAAAGTTTAGGTTCAGTACCCGTTAACTACTTATCTACCCTTGATATTACGGGGGGTAACTCAGGTTCACCAACGTTAAATGGCAATGGTGAGTTTGTTGGCTTAGTGTTTGATGGTGTGTACGAATCTATCATTGGTGACTGGGATTATGATCCTAAATTTAAACGCGCAATCCACACAAGTGTGCCGTTTATGCTTTGGACGATGGAACATATCGATGGTGCTGGTAACATAGTAGACGAAATGACAATAGTGAAATAATTCACTGGTTTGAATGAGCATTACAAAGAAACAACAGCCCTAACTTCGGTTAGGGCTTTTTTATCTCTCTCAATTAATATACTTAATTCTTTGTTTATACCAATTCCTATAAGAAAGTTATCAAGTATTACCACATTCAACGGATAAAATAGTAAGGTATATTAATATCTAATGACCAGGCATTAAGGAAATAATCCAGTCAATGAGTAAATTTAGTTATATGTTAATCATCATCTATTTTTTATGTCATCAGGCAAGTGCAACAACAAATAAAGGAAACTGTTTAAAAAATTCGTGTCTAATCGCAAAAAATTCAGCAAGTAACATGAGTAATTTAGTCTTTGAAAAGTATGTGAAAAATATAGACTTTCCCCTTATGACCCTAGTGAAAGATGAAGGTCTCATACTACCTAAATATTTAACCAATAAACTAGAAAAAGAGCGTATTTCAAATACAGAAATGGCTTTTGCTGAAGTTGCTGGTGTTAAATTTGAAGTGGTAAATATAGCATTTTCTCAGGGTATATATGATAAGTCCTTAGACTATTTTAAGCTTTCTAAAGTAAACGAACCATGTAGTCAAAGTGTGTTTGATTGCTTCCGTTATTCATTGACTACGCCGCTTAATACTTTGAATTGTAACAACACCTCTCCCAATGCTGTAATGGCACAAAATATAAAAAGCAATATGGGTATAACCGCTAAAGAGCATGTTTATGCTTATGATTTTTCAGGCGTAATTGCTTTAGTGAAAAAAGCTAAAGGAAAGACAGTGCGCTTAACGTTATTCTCTAAAAATGAAAATAATCCACGTGAAAGTACGTGGATGGTTTTTATTAATGCTAGCTCCCATACAGCTCTTGATAACATAGTTGAAGCATTGCACCGAGCTAACACCATTGAAGGTCAGCTATTCCAGTAAAAATCAGAAACTAAAATAACGTGGGCATTAGGCACAAATCCCTTATAATGGCATTTTTTATCGCATTGATTTTCTATGTACATTAACCCTGCTTGGCGTATCTTAACGATTGGAGATGGCGATTTATCATTTTCCCATTCATTATTTAACAATTATCGCCCGCAAGCATTAACAGCAACAATTTTTGACGATCTCGCCTCTTTAAGCACTAAGTATGGGCTGGAGCATTTTCAACAATTACAAGAAAAAGGCTGCGAAGTACTCACCAGTTTTGATGTAACTGATCAGAAAACTTGGGGGAAATTGGGTGAGCATCAATTTGATGCGGTAATTTTTCAATTCCCATTATTGCCCGCGTTTAACTCAAATGAAGACTATAAACAACGCTGCCAAAATATCAGTGTAAATACCTTGCACCGCCGTCTATTACGACAATACCTTTTAAATTGTTTTGATCACTTTTTAGATGGTAATGGCGCACAACTAGCGTTTATTACCTCGAAAGATGTAAAGCCCTACCGTCAATGGCATATTGAGCAGTCGTTAATACTCAATAGTAAAATTAATTACCTTGGCAGTATGGCGTTTGAAATAGAAAATTTTCCAGGTTACAAAATAAGAAACGTAGATAGAGATAAACACGTCAAAGACACACAAGGTATTACCTATGTGTATAGCTGCCTTACCAGTACCGAATTAGATAATAAAATAGCGAAGCCTAAGTACCTTCGTGAGAATTACTGTAGTTTCTGTCGAGTAGGTCCATTTTCTACTGAGCAAGACAAACAGAACCATCAACGCAGTAAAAAACATCAAAAAATGGCAATATTTGAACAGCAATGGCGCAATGATTTAAAGTAATTGATTAAAGAAGCTTATTAGTACGTATATTATCGTTAAGGCTATACTCGTTATTGGCATCGTTATGAGTATGTAAATAAGCGAAAGTACAGTTACTTCATTCTCCCTCTCGTTCCCCTACTTTCATTTTTAGCCATTTTTTCCAGAATTTTATTTTCAATATCGATACCTTGCCAATGAGCAATATCGAGTACTCTCAGTACAATATCAGCTAATTCTTCGCCAAAGTTCTCTGTCGGATCTTCGTTTCGGCATTCATTTATCGCTTCACCAACTTCTGATGCAACAAGGGCTAACGCTTCTAATGTTGTTTTATTATGCCAGCCCATTTTTTCAACCCAAAGGTAGTTTTTCTCAGCTATCTCATTAATTTTCATACTTTCGCTCTCTCATAAGTAATGCAATAACAGCCCCCAATAAAGCGATAATAGCTGCAAAGTTAAATGCTTGTAATGCACCTGATCCGTCTTGCCAGAGTATTCCCGCAACATAAGCGCCTAATGCACCGCCTACGCCATAAACGCCACCAATATATATTGCTTGCCCACGGTTTTGCTGATTGGAGTCAAAGTGTTGCTGTAAATATTGGATAGACGCACTATGGTATAGGCCAAAGCTTGCAGCATGCATTAACTGTACAACAAAAAGTATTATGGCATTATCGGCCATCGTGCCTGTTAGGTACCAACGTAATGCTGAAATAAGTATGCTCAAGCTAATAAGCCAAACTGCACCAAACAGTTGATATATACGCCCCGCAATAATGAAAATACCAATTTCAGCCACTACTCCAAGAGAGATATAAAAGCCAGCAGCAAAGGCAGGATAATTAAGATCGCGCAAATATAAGGCAAAAAAGCTATAAAATGGGCCAAAGCTCACTTGCAATAATAAGCCTGCAATAAAGAAAGCAATAAAACCACGTGCTAATAGCTTATCGACAATTCGGCCTTGCTTGGTTTGGCTTGCTCGCCCCATACGTGGCTGTTTAATAAAGAGTGTTGAAAGGTAAAGGAAAATCAGAATAATTAAACCGATAATCGTAAAGGTTTGGCTACCAAACACATTAAGTAACTCACCGCTTAGTAACGCAAGAACAATAAAGCCAATACTTCCCCAGAGCCTGATGCGCGCATAAATTTTTGCACTGCGACGAATCGAGGTAAGTGTTAATACTTCGATTTGCGGTAATATTGCGGTCCAAAATAAGCTAAATAGCGCGAGCACAAAGGTAATAGGCCAATAGCTTTGTACAAAAAAGAGTAATGAAAAGCACAGGCATGTTAATAACGCGCCTAAACGAATAATCGTTAATTGCTTACCTGTTTTGTCAGCAAGTATTGCCCACAGCGACGGCCCAACTATTTTTGTTGCGGTAACAATGGCAAGAATCTCACCAATTTCAATTGAAGAAAAACCATTGCCATCAAGAAATATAGGAAGAAAAGGTACCACCAAGCCAAGGATACTAAAGTACCAAAAATAGCTTGATGATAATCTAACAAATAAAGGAGAGCTCACACAGTCAACTTAACTTGATTAGCGACAAATATCAGGAGTAATACATTCTACATCAGCATTTTGCGCACGATGGCGTAAATAATGATCAACCAAAGTTAATGCCAGCATAGCTTCGGCAATAGGCACTGCGCGAATACCTACGCAAGGATCGTGTCGGCCTTTAGTAACAATATCGGTAGCTTCGCCATTAACATCAACGGTTTTTCCACTCACACCAATACTTGAGGTTGGCTTTAACGCCGCATAGGCAATAATATTTTGCCCAGACGAAATGCCGCCAAGTACACCACCTGAATGATTAGTTTCAAAGCCTTGTGGCGTTAGTTCATCTCTGTGCTCAGATCCTTTTTGATCAACCACACCAAAACCGTCACCTACTTCTACCCCTTTAACGGCATTAATCCCCATTAAAGCATGAGCAATATCGGCATCTAACCGATCAAAAATAGGTTCGCCTAAGCCAACAGGTACGTTTTCAGCCACCACCATTATTTTAGCGCCAATAGAGTCTTTTTCTTTAATGATCCCTCTTAGCAGCTCATCTAATGCTTCTAACTTATTAATATCAGGGAAGAAAAATGGATTTTTCTCAACTTGCTGCCAATCAATACTTTCAGCAACTACGTTGCCAATTTGAGTAACACAGCCTTTAATTTCAAGATTAAATTTTTGTTTTAAATATTTTTTAGCCACGGCACCCGCAGCAACACGCATTGCGGTTTCGCGCGCTGACGAACGTCCACCACCACGATAGTCGCGAATGCCATATTTTTGCCAATAAGTATAATCAGCATGGCCCGGACGAAAAGATTGGGCAATATTGCCATAGTCTTTTGAGCGTTGATCAGTATTTTCGATCATTAAACCAATAGGCGTTCCGGTGGTTTTACCTTCAAATACACCAGACATTATTTTAACTTGGTCAGGTTCACGACGAGCTGTAGTATAACGAGAGGTGCCGGGGCGCCTGCGGTCTAAATCAACTTGCAGATCCGCCTCACAGAGTTCTACCCCTGGAGGGCAACCATCAATAATCGCACCTAAACCTAAGCCATGGCTTTCGCCAAACGTTGTTACTGTGAATAACTTACCAAATGTATTACCAGACATTATTACTTTTTCACCCGTTGTTTAAAAATTGTTTCATGTTGCGCTAACTCTGCTTTTGATATTGCAAAAACACCATGCCCACCACGTTCAAAAGTTAACCAGTTAAAGTTAACTTCAGGATATACTGCTTGTACATGCACTTGCGAATTTCCCACCTCACAAATCAGCCAACCGTCATCGCTCAAGTGCGAAGCTCCTTGCGCTAAAATGGTTCGTACAATGTCTAAACCATCATCACCACAACCTAAGCCCATTTCAGGTTCGTGTTGAAATTCTGCAGGTAGTAACTCAACATCTTCGCTGTCAACATAAGGCGGGTTAGTAACAATTAAATCATACTGTTGCCCTTCAAGCCCAGAAAATACGTCAGACTGAATAGGAATAACATGTTCTGTTAAACCATGGTTTTCAATATTAATTTGAGCAACATTCAATGCGTCTGGCGATAAGTCAGCAGCGTCTACATCAGCTTCAGGAAAATACGTTGCACACGCAATGGCAATGCAACCACTGCCTGTACATAAATCTAATATTCGAGCAACGGGTTTATCATCACCAATTATAGTATTGAATCGTTGTTCAATTAGCTCAGCAATTGGCGAACGAGGTACAAGTACTCTTTCATCAACATAGAAAGGTAAGCCTGCAAAAAATGCTTGATTAATTAAATAGGCAGCGGGAATTTCTTCATTAACACGACGCTCAACTAACGCAAGAATTTGCTCTTTTTCTTGCTGTAGTAAACGACACTGCATAATGTGTTCGGTTAATTCACTAGGTAAGCTCAGCGTAAAGGTCACTAATGTAATGGCTTCATCCCATGCATTATCATGGCCATGGCCAAAATATAAATCAGCCTGATTAAAAGTACTGGTGGCGAATCGAATAAAGTCGCCAATGGTATGAAGTTGTTGTGAAATGTCATTAACATTAAAGTGAGACACTTAAATTCCCCAATTAATTCTGATAAATAGATTGTTTTACTTGTTATTCACAGTAGATATTTTTAGACTTCAGCAATGAAATTTAAAGATGCGTTGTCAACACAAGAAAAACAATTGTTCAAAGAGGCCATAGGTAAGGTAAAGCCTTTGGTGCAGGACACAATACACCCGTCGAAAAGAACCATCAAGAAGAAATCAGCAATCAGCCAACAAAAACAAGCAAAGCAAGATGCTAGCTTTCATTTTTCAGATGAATTTGAGCCTAATTTATCCAGTACTGGTCCAGTAAAATACGTACGGGATGACGCACACACTTACGAAGCTAAAAACTTAAGACGCGGGGCATATTCACCCGACTTAATTTTAGATTTACATGGCCTTGACCAACACCAAGCAAAGCAAGAAATTGCGGCCTTATTGTTTGCTTGCCAAAAAGAGCATGCGCAATGTGTTTGTATTGTTCATGGACTTGGTGGTCGTATTTTGAAAAATAAAGTCCCCCATTGGCTAGTTCAGCACCCTGATGTTATTGCTTTTCATCAAGCGCCATTAGAATGGGGCGGCAATGGTGCTTTATTAGTATTAATTGAATTACACGATAAGTTTACTAAAGACGTTTAAATATCGTTAGGGGCAATTAATTCAATTAAGCGCCCTTTCATTGCATTAATGTCGTAGTCAATATGCGCAATTGCCGCCGTTTGGAAGATTGGCGAATTGGCCTCTGCCGTTAACTCAGCAACTAAGTAACTCACCAACGGCATATGCGATACAATCAATAAACATTCAACGGCCTCTGTCGCTAGCATACCATCAATATAATCATGTACTTGCTTAGCATTGCCTTCTGGGGTAATAAAATTAATCGTATTTACCTGAGCAGAAATTTCAGGATGAATGGCAAACTGCTGTGCCGTTTGCTGCGCCCTAACATATGGGCTAACCAGTATTTGTTCAATCGGGGAATGCTGCTTAGCTAACCATTGTGCCATTTGCGTTGCTTCATTTACGCCTTGACGAGTTAAACTGCGTTGGGCGTCAGACTCCCCTAAAGGATTTGCTTGCCCATGGCGCATAACAAAAAGCTGCATAAAAAACCCGAAAATTACATTGTAGATGAGCGAATTAGGCTATAGTAAAGGATATTACACCATTGTTATAGACTAAGTTCAGAATAAAATAGACTCTTATTATTGCTTAAGGTAATTTAACGCTATTCCTTAAGCTAAAAGCTAATGGGCTTAAGGGTTATATAACAATAATAATTTGGCAAAAGTGATAATTTCATCATTTTTGATAGGCACGTTTTTGAAACAAAGTCCGAACGATCATAAACACTATCAGTCATTAACCTTAAACAATGGCCTTAACGTACTCGTTGTTCATAATAATGAATCCTCAAAAGCGGCGGCAGCACTTGCTGTTAATGTCGGCCATTTTAACGATCCAATCGATAGACAAGGCCTTGCACACTTCCTTGAACACATGCTGTTTTTGGGCACTGAAAAATATCCCGACGGCAGCGAATACCAACAATTTATTAGTCAATATGGCGGCAGTAATAATGCATGGACGGCAACAGAGCACACTTGTTTCTTTTTTGACATTCATCACAGTCACTTTGAAGCCGCTATCGATCGCTTCAGCCAGTTTTTTATCGCGCCTTTATTATCACAAGAATTTGTTAATAAAGAACGTAAGAACATAGACGCTGAGTTTAAGCTTAAACTTAAAGATGATATTCGCCGCTTATATGATGTACACAAAGAAACAGTAAACCCTAAACACCCATTCGCTAAATTTTCTGTCGGTAATAGCGAAACATTAAATGATAGAGAAGGTAGCCAGTTACATCACGAAGTTAGAGAATTCTTTAATCAACATTATTTAGCACCAGCAATGACACTCGTACTTGAAGGGCCTCAGCCTCTGAGTGAGTTAATTAAATTAGCACAAGAAAAATTTAACGACATTGCGTCAAGTCAGGCAGAGGGTTCAGTAACAAAAGTATTATCTGAACCTCTCTATTTACCAGAAAATTTACAACAACAAATTACCGTACAACCCGTAAAAGATGATCGACAACTTATTATTAGCTTTGCTTTACCTAATATTAATGAATACTACCGAACAAAGCCTGAAGCAACGTTAGTTTATTTACTCGGCCATGAGGGCGAAGGCAGTATTTTATCATTACTCAAAAAGAATAATTTAGCATTAGGACTAACCGCAGGTTCAGGTATTCATGGATCTAATTTTAAAGACTTTAACCTTAGTATTCAGCTAACTGAACTTGGCGAAACTAAAGTTAATGATATTGTCACCATTGTATTTCAATATCTTCTGCTAATTAAACCAAATGAATTATCCGACTTTTATTATCAAGAAAAAAAATCGCTTGCTGAAATTTCATTTCAATATCATGAAAAAATGAAACCACTTGACTCGGCATGTCAACTTGCTATTAGTATGCAACATTATCCAGCTGACGATGTGTTATATGGTGATTATGCCATGGAAGGGCTTAATCGAGACAAGCTTGCTTATTTACTTAGCTATTTGCGCCCCAACAATATGCGACTAATATCAATTAGCAAAAAGGGAATCTTTGATAAAGTTAGCCAATGGTATCAAGTTCCTTATAATATTTTGCCAATTGCGCCCGCATTAATTCAGCAGTACGCAGCAATTAGCAAGAACACAGCATTATTTCTTCCCCCTAAAAATCCTTACATTGTTGATACTCCAAATGTATTAAACGATGAGGATATGTCCAATGAATTACCAGAGCAAATAGACCAAGAAAATGGTTTTTCACTTTGGTTTAAACAAGATACAACATTCAAAGTGCCTAAAGGCTACATTTACATCAACATTGATAACCCTTGCGTAATAGCCAGCGTCGAAAATATTGCTATGACTCGCCTTTTTGTCGATTTATTTAGCGATGATATTATCGAAAAATTTTACGATGCTGAACTTGCGGGGATCCATTACAACCTATATTCAAGCCAAGGAGGCTTAACCATTCAGCTCTCGGGTTTGAATGAAAAACAACCAGAATTATTATCAAATATACTCGCTTGCTTACAACAATTTAATTGTCAAAAATTAAAGTTCGATCTATTTAAGCAGCAATTACTTTCCCACTGGGAAAATACTAAAAATAATAAATCAATTTCTCAATTATTTTCTATTTTAAGTAGCTTAATGCAGCCTTCAAACCCTAGCAGTGAATTACTTACAGATGCATTGTCGCCAATAACTTTTGAAAATTTTAAAAATTTTTATAAGAATTTATTTAACCAAATATCCGTAGAAGTGTTTATGCATGGCAACTGGCACAAACACCATGCCCATGCACTCACAAAAAATATTAAAAATGCATTTCCACATCAGTTTAATGATAAATATCATGTCGTAGTGCCGTCATTAGATATTTCAGCGCAAGGACATATCCAATTACCACTGACCTTACCTGAGCATGACCATGCCTGTGTGATTTATTTCCCCATGGCAACTAAGTCATTATCAATAACGGCTAAAACTATGTTAGCGAGCCAACTATTAGCCCCTGATTTTTTTCAAGAAATGCGTACTGAAAAGCAATTTGGTTACCTTGTTGGCGTTAGCTTTGTACCGATTAATCGTTATCCTGGTTTAGCATTTTATATTCAATCTCCTAATATAAAGGCTGAGCAGCTACAGTCAGCTATTCAGCACTTCATAACAAATAGTATTCAAATAATTGAACAGACCAGTGAAGATGATTGGCAACACTTACTTAAAGGACTTGCCAGCCAGCTACAAGAAAAGGACACAAGTTTACGAATAAAAAGCCAACGCTTTTGGGCATCAATTATTAACAAAGATTTCCTCTTTTCACAAAAAACAAAGTTAATTAAAGAAATAGTGAAACTAACGCGCACTGATTTAAAAACATACTTAAGCGACAATATAATTTTAGCTAATTCCCAGCCAGACTATTTGTCATTACTTTCTTGTAAGACATCACTTTCATCAGAAAGTACTAGCGATTCAACAGAACTAAGCAAAAAACTAATAGAAATTAGTAATATATGCTCAACTAAACATTAAAACTGCCGATAACGATTTGACTTCACCGTGGCCATGCATTGTAATGGGCAGTGTTCATAAGTCTGTTGTTTAATAATAATTTTTAATATTTAGTTATTTAATCAATAACGTTTGTTTCTCATTTTTCAAGCAAGGTTTTATTTGTGTATAAACTTTTATTTCAACCTGTTGTGAACCGCTTTACTACATTTTTTATTTTACCTAAGCTCTGTCTATTTTTGATTTTTGCCTTAGCGCCTTCATTTCACACCTTTACAAACGCTCAAGAAATCACCCTCCCTTATGTTGACACTGATATTCGCTTTCAAAATTTAGACACTTCAGATGGACTGTCTCAAAGCTACGCTATCGATATAGTTCAAGATAAACAAGGTTTTATTTGGATAGCCACAGGCGATGGCTTAAACCGTTACGACGGCAATGAATTTGTCTATTATCGTAGTGATGTATTTAATGATAAAAGTATTGCTCATAACTTTATTCGTAACTTATTCATTGATAAGTCAGGCCTGCTTTGGGTCGGCACAGATGATGGCTTAAGCAGGTATAACCCAACCTTAGATAACTTCGATAATTTTATTCACGATAAAAACAATACTAGTAGCTTAACCGATAATGTTATTTGGGATGTCTATCAAGATAATAAAGGGGTAATTTGGGTTTCAACTGAATCAGGCCTCCATAAATTTAATGATAAAACGGGTAAGTTTTTGCGAATAAATATTGCTGGTATTAATGATAAACTCAAAGAAATTAAAACAATATATCAAGATAAAAAAGGTAATTATTGGCTCGGTACCTATGAAAATGGTATTTACATGGCCACAGCTGATTTTTCATTTGCTTTGTCTTTACACAAAGAAAACAAATGGAATTTATCGCTTTCAGCAAACCTCCTTAATCAAATTGAGTTTATTAATGAACATTATTGGCTCGCAACCGATAATGGTGTATTTGTCATTAATCAAGCATATCAAATAGTTGAACATTACCCTCTAATCGTCGCCACCAGCAACAACCAGAAATTGGGCGAAACAATTACGGTAAAAGCCATTGAAATAGTTAATAAAACTCATACATGGTTAGCTACAAGCCATGGCATTCATATAGTGAACATGTTAACTGGGGAAATTGAAGCTCATCATGCAGATGATAAAACCTCTACCTCCATTGCCCATGAAGACGTTTTTAAAATCACGAAGGATCAATCTAATAAAATTTGGATTGGTACAAGAAATGGACTTAGTATTTTTGATCCTAACGCAAATTTAATAAAAAGCAGTACTCAAATTAACCCTTTATTAGATACCGTGGTCGAGTCATTTGTCCAATTTGAGAATTCAGTATTACTTTCAAGTGACGGAAAGTTATATCAGCTAGACCTTAAGGGAAAAAGTTTAAAAGAAATTAAAACATCGTTAACATCTCCTGTGTACCAATTACTGTCTAATGGAAGTAAAGTTTTTTTATTAACTGAGAATGATCAACTATTTACCTTAGCTCCCGACCATAAAATTACCAAGCACCCTCGATGGAAAAATATTCTCCAACTTGAAACATGGCGTAAAGTCATTTTTATTAATGATGATATTTGGTTTATTGATACTAAGAATAAGTTAACGAGTTATAGCACTTCCACTCAAAAAACATTTACCAATAAAGCATTAGCATCAGAAAATGTCAGAGCGTTTGATAGCGATACTAATGGTAATCTTTTCTGGCTAATTTCAGAACATGGTATTGTTCAACAATACCAAAAAAATCAAGATAAATTATCTTCAATACCCTTTACCAAACAAAGTAATTTTCACACTCAAAAAGCAACATCAATAAAAAGTGCAGGAAAATGGCTCATGCTGGGTTCTGAAAGCCAAGGGATTTTATTAATTGAAAAATCTACAGGTAAATCTTATGTTTTCAATGAAAAAAATGGTCTAAATAATAACTTTATTGCAGATATTCAAGTAGATAATAACCAAAACTACTGGTTTAGTACCAATAAAGGAATTACGACCCTCTCTCCTGAAGATAAATCAATTAGAAATTTTGATAGCCCTTTTGATTTAAGAAATAATGAATACTTAAATGGGAGCTCTTTGCTCACTTCAAACGGTTCCGCTTATTTTGGCGGCTTAAAAGGCTTTAGATATTTTAATATTGCCGATGTACAACCCGCTAAACATCACTTTAATTCGCCAATATTAACTCGTTTACTAATTGCGAATAAGCCTATTGAAGTCAAAGAAACAGACATAAAAGATAATAGCCAAACACAAAATCTGACACTCCCTCAACAATTAAACAACCTAGACCTACTCTCACTCAAATATATTCATTCACCAATAACAATCGAATTTAGCTCTCCTAATGCCCAATCTCCCAAAGACATTGGTTATCGATATCGCTTACAAGGCCTAGAAGAAAACTGGATAGAAACATCTGCAGAAAAACGCTTCGCTACTTATACTAATTTAAGTGCGGGCTATTACACCTTTGAAGTTCAAGTTTTTGATTTACTTGAACCAACGACATTTAAAAGCAAATCGCTTTCCATTAAAATTCAACCGCCTTGGTGGTTATCAAACAGCGCAATGCTAATTTATAACCTGATCGTACTATTAATTATCGCTTATGTTTTCCAGCAAATGCGACATAAGCGCCTTTACCATTTAAAAATTAAGCAGAGTGAAGAACGGTTGAAGCTATCTTTATGGGGCAGTGGCGACGAAATGTGGGACTGGAATATTAAAAGTGGTAAAATATACCGCTCTAATATTTGGGGGATGCTTGAATTCCCACAAGATGGGAAAAGAAATGTTGGCGTAGAACAAACGAATGTTCATGAAAATGATATGCCTAGAATTCAAGCCGCATTAGATGCTCACTTTAATAATGAAACCGAGCATTTTGAAGCAACCTACCGCGTAAGAAATAAAGAGAGTCAGTGGGTATGGGTGTTAGACCGAGGAAAAGTAGTTGAGCGCGACGCTAGCGGGCAAGCAACGCGTATGACAGGTACATTAAAAGATATTAGCCAAATAAAAAAAACTGATGAACGCTTACGCTTATTTGCCCGCTGTATAGAAAACATTTCTGATGCGGTTATCATCTATGACCATCTATTTAATATAGTTGATGTGAATAAATCGTATCAACGAATCACCAGTAAAACCAAGCGGCAAGTCCTCGGTAAAGCAATGAAATTTACCCAATACTCCGACCGCTATACTCAAGATGTTAAGCAGCATTTATTACAAAAAGGCAGTTGGCACGGTGAAATAGAAAGTAAACGTGATAATGGCGATATTTACCTTACCGACTTGAATATCGATATTATTTACGATGAAAATAATACTATTTCAAATTTCGTTGGCGTTTTTTCTGATATAACTAAACGAAAAGAAACCGAAGCTGAATTAAGAAAACTAGCCAATAGTGACACCTTAACTGGCTTGCCTAATCGCTCGTATTTTCAAGCGAATCAATTACGCTTAGTGAATGCAAAAATCCCCCATGCATTATTAGTGTTTGATTTAGATAATTTTAAAAAGGTCAACGATTCACTCGGCCATGAAGTTGGCGATGCATTGCTATGTAAAGTAGCACAGCGTATACGTGGAATTTGTCGTTCACATGATTCAGTTTACCGCCTTGGCGGAGATGAATTCAGTATTATTGTTGAAAACACCAACAACATTAACACTATTACAAATATCGCTAAACAAATATTAAAAACAATCGCAGAACCATTAAAGCTAAGAAACCAAGAAATTGTACTATTTTCGAGTATTGGTATTGTACTTTATCCTGAAGATGGCGCGAATCCTCACGAGCTACTTAAAAATGCTGATACCGCAATGTATCACGCAAAAAATTCGGGTGGCAATAGGTATCAATTTTTTAATGACTCTATGAATAAAAAGGCGGTAAAGCGCTTACAGATAGAAAACTTAATTCGCCATGGTTTAAAAGAAGATTATTTTTCCGTATTTTATCAGCCAAAAATTGAGATATCGACAGGTAAAATTGCCGGTATGGAAGCATTAGTACGCTTTGAAACACCGGCTAAAGGTATAATTAGCCCTATCGTTTTTATTCCTGTTTCAGAAGAAACAGGTCAAATTATTGATATTGGCGAAATCGTATTACGCAAAGCTTGTTTTGCCACAAAGCAATGGGTAGATAGCGGCTTATTTGACGGACGTATCGCAGTAAACCTTTCTGCAGTGCAGTTTACTCAGCCAAATTTAGTCGGCATGATCGCCGATATTTTAGCTGAAAGCCAATTGCCTGCAAGGTATTTAGAATTAGAGATAACCGAAGGCACGGTAATGGATTCTCCACAAGCGGCAATTGAAACCATGCTGCAAATACGCGCCATGGGGATCCACCTATCATTAGATGACTTTGGTACTGGCTATTCATCATTAGCCTATCTTAAGAAGTTTCCGCTTAATACATTAAAAATAGATAAGGCATTTGTTGACGATATTGAAAGTTCTGAGCAAGGCAGAAATATGGTAGCAACAATCGTCACTATAGCTCACAATTTAGGGCTACACGTAGTCGCTGAAGGCGTTGAAAATAATCAACAATTAAGCTTTTTAGCGGGGTTAAGGTGTGAGCAATTACAAGGCTACTTATACAGTAAACCTTTACCTGAAAAAGATTTTAGCAATTACTTAATTGCCCACCAGATCACTGACAATTCTACGTCGTTTAATAAATACAGATAAATATTCTATTAACATTTTTTTGACGCTTGCGGTAAATGAGCCGCAAGCCTAATAAAATCAACATAATTAAACACTGGCACAGTTTTCGCTTATTAGGATTAGACTTTTAATAATAAGGAAAACAAAGACATGTTAACATCAATTATCTTAGCGCTATCAGTTTCAGCAACACCAGTAGCTCCTGCAGACACTCAAGATTTATTACAGCAAAACAATGTTGCCACTCCTGAAGTCGTAGCACGTAAATCTATTCGTATTGCACGTAAATCTATCCGTATTGCTCGCAAATCTATTCGCATTGAAGATGATAACTCTCGCGTAGCACGTAAATCTATACGTATCGCGCGAAAATCTATTCGTATTGAAGATAATAATTCAGCGATTTCTACTCAATTATAAAGAGGGCTGGCTATGATAAATATCATTAAAAAGTTTTTTATTGTAGAACCAAGAGAAAATGCGATTGCCGCAAAAATAGAAATTAAAGAAATGCCAGCCAAAAATTTATGGCGTTAATTTAGCTGCTAATCTTATACTATCGCCGTTACGCTTTGTGTAGCGGCTTTTTTATATTACTACACTTTAAAAATACAGCGAAAGTTACCGACGATTCTACTTATGCTCGATAATTAAATAGAAATAGTAGAATAATTAAAGCCGAACAGTTTATTAATCTTCATTCGTTTTTTCATACAAAACATTGGCCAAATAAAAGGGCCAAAACATAAACCAGCACATGCCCAGCGCTTTCTACCTAAGCCACTTTTAATTGCCTGACAATAAAAAAAAACAGAAAATATCAAAGAAATAAGAGCAATACATAATAACAACATAACTTCTACTCAATCAGGCTAAATGAAAACGGCGATAATATACGCTAATTAGAGTAATTATTCAACTTTTACTCTGTGATCTACTTCACAAAAAAAAAGGCACTAACGTGCCTCTTTATAGGTTAAGTCTTGCCGCATTACCGGCAAATGTTTACCCTTAATTAATCATAAAATGTATTACCGTCTTGAGCCATTTTCACAAGTAAATCGCATGGTTCAAATCGTGGTCCTAACTCTTTAGACCATTGGTTCATTTGGCTAACTATATGATGAGCGCCAACGTGATCAATGTACCTGAATGGTCCTCCTAAAAATGGTGGAAAGCCGATACCGAAAATAGCACCAATATCACCGTCTCTTGCATTTCGAATAATACTTTCATCAAGACAACGAACTGCTTCATTTAACATCATGTACACACAGCGCAACGCGACGTCATCAGTGCTCGCTGTTGTTTTCTTGCTAATACTAAGTAATTCATAAACGCTTTCATCTGCTGTTTTTTTCTTAGTATTATTGTATAAATAAAAGCCTTTCTTTACTTTTTTACCTAAACGACCATCAGCAATTAACTTGTCAAACGCTGGAGGTGGTGAGAACCGTTCGCCTAACTCAGCTTGTAAAATAGGACCTATTTTAGAGCCAATATCAATACCTACCTCATCAAGCAGCTGCATTGGTCCTACAGGGAAGCCAAACTTAACTAACGTTTTATCTAGTGCTTCTATCGGCATGCCGTCGAGCAATAGTAACGCAGCTTCATTCATGTATGGCGCAAGAATACGGTTAACATAAAAACCCGCTTTATCTTTTACAACAATAGGCGTTTTACCTTGTTTCTTCGCTAAAGCAACCGTGGTAGAAATAGT
The DNA here is from genome assembly GCA_049613795.1 of Thalassotalea sp. Taxonomy (GTDB): domain Bacteria; phylum Pseudomonadota; class Gammaproteobacteria; order Enterobacterales; family Alteromonadaceae; genus Thalassotalea_B. Next base: position 25,832 of record JBMZCX010000030.1, read on the forward strand.
TGAATCTGACGTTTTATCATGGGCAATTATTTCAGCCAGTGGCATTTTATCGACAGGGGAAAAATAATGTAAACCTATCACATTCTCAGGTCGCTCAGCTTTCGCTGCTATTTTTCCAATCGGTAAACTCGAAGTATTACTAGCAAAAATAGTTGACGTTTTACAATTTTGTTCAACATCAGCCACCATAGATTGCTTTAATGCTAAATCTTCAAAAACAGCTTCTATTACAACATCAGCTGATTTAAGACCGCTATAATCAAGCGTACCTGTGATCATTGCCATTTGTTTTTGCATTTCGCTTTTACGCATAAAACGGCGTTTAACTTTTTTATTTAACAGATCAAATGAATACTTAAGCGCATGGTGAATTCCTTGATGAGCAATATCTTTAATGCGAACCGATAAATTCGCTTTAGTCGCGGTAACAAATGCAATACCACCGCCCATTAGACCGCCACCTAATACAGCTACTTGCTCAACAGGTAAAGCGTCAACACCTTCAATACCCTGCTCTTTTTTCATATCTGTTGTAGCAAAAAATATTTGGCGTAATTGCGCCGACTCAGGGCTCATAACCAATTGGCCAAAATGATCCGCTTCGGTTTGATACCCTTTGGCTAGTGTTTGTACTACGCCCACTTTAACGCAGTCAATAATTTTAATTGGCGCGGGATAATTACCTTTGGTTTTAGCAAGCACACTTTTTAATGCTTGATTAAAAAGTATTTTTCGCCCAAACGCTGTACGCTCTAACACTTTACCCACAAAAGAAAGTTTCACTTCTTTTGGATGTGACTGTCCCGTTTTTACTTTACCTGACAGTGCAAGTTTCTCGGCAACATGAATTAAAACACTATTGGGCACAACATCATCTACCAAGCCCGCTTTCAATGCTTGTTTAGCGCGTAGTTGTTTACCTGTTAGCATCATATCTAATGCTTTTTGCACACCAACCAATAAAGGTAAGCGTTGCGTGCCTCCACTACCAGGTAATAAACCTAACTGTACTTCAGGCAATCCTAATGCGGTTTTACTTGAATCGCTACATACGCGAGCATGACATGCCATGGCTAGCTCTAAACCGCCGCCTAAACACGCACCGTTAATAGCAGCAACAACAGGAATTGATAAATTGGCAATTTTATCGAAAATCATTTGCCCTTGACGAGACAATGCCGTTGCTTCCGAAGCGCTTTCGCAACTTGCCAACATATTAATATCAGCTCCAGCAACAAAAGAGTCTGCCTTACCGCTTATTAAAACGATCCCCTGTAAGCTGTTATCGGCTTTAATTTCTTGAAGCATTTGGTCGATTTCATCAGCAAATTCAGCTTTGAGTGTATTCATCGACTCACCTTGCACATCCATCACTAAATGTGCAAGACCATTATCTTGCTTTACCAGCGTAAAAGTATTGTTACTCATTAATCTGTCTCCACTATCATTGCCGCGCCTAAACCACCTGCAGCACACGCTGTTGTTAAACCTGTGCCACCTCCTCGGCGGTTAAGTTCGTTTAACGTTTGTACAATTAAACGTGTACCTGTTGCAGCAAATGGATGCCCGTAAGCAAGTGAACCACCCATTACATTAAATTTGTCCATATCGATATCACCAATCGCTTTATCCCTATTAAGGTAGGTTTGGGCAAATTTATCACTAGCAAACATTTTCATGTTAGCGAGTGCTTGGGCAGCAAACGCTTCGTGCATTTCGATAAGATCTAAGTCTTTTAACTCCATACCCGCACGTTTTAAGGCAATTGGCGTAGCAAAGCTCGGACCCATTAACATATCTTGCCATACATCTATTGCGGCAAAACCATAGCTACGAATATAACCTAATGGCTTATAACCCAGCTCTTTAGCACGACCTTCACGCATCATTAATACCGCTGACGCACCGTCGGTTAATGCCGTACTATTCGCTGCGGTTACTGTGCCATGCTTACGATCAAATACGGGGCGTAGCTTGGCATAACTAGCGAGTTCCGAGTTGTCTCTAAAACAGTTATCTCTATCAATAAAGCTTTTATAAGGTTCAACATGCGTCGCCATCACTTCACCGTCAAGCTTACCTTCGTTCCAACTTTGAGTCGCTAACGTATGAGAACGATGGGCTAATTCATCTTGCGCTTGTCGAGTAATACCATGCGTTTTAGCCATTTGCTCTGCTGTTTGTCCCATAGAAAGACCGGTAGAATATTCAGCAACAGCAGGTGGTACAGGTAAAAGATCTTTCAAACCTAATTGACGTATCAACGCAAATTTTTGGCCAAAGGTTTTTGCTTTGCTTAAATCAAGCAATGTACGCGCAAACTTTTTAGAAAGACCTATCGGCGCGACAGAAGTTGAATCAGCTCCGCCAGCAACACCTACATCAACAAACCCAGCCATAATTGACTCAGCAACGTTTACCGTTGACTGAAAGCTCGTTGCACATGCGCGCGAAACACTATAAGCATCGGTATGTACGTTCATGCCAGTACCCAACACTATTTCACGAGCAATATTTGGTGCTTCAGGCATTTGTACTACCTGGCCAAAAACTAGTTGTTCAATAATTTGAGGATCAATATCACTACGCTTAATAAGCTCATTAACCACTGACTTACCTAAGTCAACTGCTGGAACACCATGAAACGCGGTAGCTTGCTTAGCAAAGGGAGTTCGTAAGCCTGCAACAATTGCAATTCGCTCTCCACTAGCTGTTTGAAGTTTTACTGTCATTCTATTTCCTTAACAAGAGGTCTGACCTCTGGATTTATGCTTTAATTCTAACCGTTAATAATATTTTTTCAACCCATGTTATTTATCTCTTACTTATTTAGAGTTTAAATAGAGATATAAAATGTTTATAGCCGCCTTACTAAGTGACTAAACAATGCTGATACAGATAAATATAGTTACAATTTACTACTGGTAGTTGTTTTTTATTTGTTGAACCATATATCTAAAATCATATCGACTAATTCAAATTACAATTATTAACAATAAGTAACTAATTTATTATGGCTATCGAGCACTTTTCATCATTAAAAGAACATTTATCTGAACAAATAATCGGTCAACACGCGTTAGTAGAAAACTTACTCATTGCACTACTGGCCAATGGTCATTTAATTGTAGAAGGTCCTCCCGGATTAGCAAAAACTCGCGCAGTAAATGCCTTAGCAGATGGTGTAGAAGCCGACTTCCATCGTATTCAGTTTACGCCCGACTTATTACCTGCCGATTTAACGGGTACTGATATTTATCGACCTGAAGATGGCACTTTTGTGTTTCAATCAGGCCCGTTATTTAGAAACCTCGTACTAGCTGACGAAATTAACCGTGCGCCAGCAAAAGTACAATCGGCTCTATTAGAAGCTATGGCTGAAGGGCAAGTTACCGTAGGGCGTAATACTTACAAATTACCTGATTTGTTTTTAGTAATGGCAACTCAAAACCCGATTGAGCAAGAAGGTACCTATCCATTACCTGAAGCTCAGCTTGATCGCTTTTTAATGCACATTGAAATTGACTACCCTAATGCCGCCAGCGAATTAGAAATTTTACGTTTAAATCGTGGCGAAGCCATTAAGAAAGAGAGTAAACAACCCAGTCAAATTTCACAAAAAGATATTTTTGCTGCACGTGAACAAGTATTAAATATTCACATGGCACCAGCCATTGAACAATACATTGTTGACTTAATTATGGCGACTCGCCAACCTGAGAAGTACGACGACAAACTTAAAAACTGGCTTGCTTACGGCGCTAGCCCAAGAGCAACTATTGCCCTTGACCGATGCTCTCGTGCCAGAGCTTGGCTACATGGCCGAGATTTTGTTGGTCCTGAAGATGTACAAGCGGTATTACACAACGTACTACGCCATCGTATTTTATTAACTTATCAAGCCGAAGCAGAGGGGATCAATAGTAATCAATTAATTGATCATATTCTTAGCTTAGTCGCAGTCGCTTAGTTTACATTCCTTTAAATAAATTAATCGAACAATATGATGTGGTTTCAAAAATCGACCAAAGTTGAACAGCTTAACACCAGCCAACTATTAAACGAACTGGCAACTAATGGTGTTAGCTTGTCGCTTGACGAATTAATGCGTTATCAGAGTAAAAGCTCATTAATAAATATTAAAGCGGTCCGTAACTTACAAGGTAAAATGTCAGGCAATTACCTTGCCCGCTCTAAAGGGCGCGGCATGGAGTTTGACGAAGTGCGTCATTACCAAACAGGTGATGATATTCGTGCGATAGACTGGCGCGTTACCGCCCGTACAGGCACAACGCATACCAAGCTTTTTCGTGAAGAAATTGAACGCCCAGTACAAATTATTACCGATTTAAGCCACAACATGCTCTTTGGCTCAAAGTTACTATTTAAGTCAGTACAAGCAGCACATTTAGCTGCGTTAGTGGCTTGGCAAGCAAAAAGTAAAGGTGATCGCGTTGGCGGCATTGTCTTTAACCAACAAATGCACACTGAATTAAAACCCCGTAGCCGCCAGCAAGGGGTATTGCATTACTTAAACACTTTGGTCGATATTCATAGCAACAGCTTAGCTACGCAAGACGATAATCATAACACCAGTTTTTTTGAAGAAAACTGTTTAAGAGCAAGGCAAATAGCACGCCCAGGCAGTTTGGTTTATTTTATTACCGATGGCCACAGCATTAACTCTGAGTCTATTCGTCATTTAGCGAATATTTCAAAGCACTGTGAATTAGTGATGTGTTTATTGTCTGATCCGCTAGAACATGAACTGCCTGATAGTAAAAAACAAATCAATGTCAGTATTACCGATGGTGAAAATCGACAACAGCTTACGCTGGGAGATAGCCGCACCGCCGACTTTTATCGCTATAAAGCCGAGCTATTTAATCAAGATATTTCGCATTCATTAACCAACGCCGGCGCAAGAATATTACATTTTAGCGCAGGCCAATCACTTGAAAACCAATTAAAAGATGGAGTTGCCTCTTGGATCCGTTAGCGCAACTTAAAGATATTCATTTACCTGA
>JBMZCX010000031.1:0-30735 GCA_049613795.1 Thalassotalea sp.
GTTGGTCATTTCTACAGCGTTATTACCTTTTTATGTGGAATAACCACATGACAAAAGTTCTGCCTTGTATAAACACCCAACAAGTCGCTGTAAAAACAAATTCGAAAGATCAACACGCCCTATTGGTTTTAGTACTATAGCAAGCGGATGTAAATATAGACTGAAAATTGGAAAATAAAAAGTCAAAAACAGTCTTTTTAATAACTAAATATTTACATTTTTATTATATTACCTGCTTATTGATCTAAATAATTAACTTTAAAGCACTTTTCTAATTCACTTACACCAAGCCCGCTGCATTTTTTCACTTTAATTTGAACCCCAATACGGTCTTTTAACGTATCAACATGGCTAATTACCCCAATCATTTTTCCGCTAGCATTTAAGTTATCAAGCGCATCTAAAGCAATTTCGAGCGTGTCGTTATCTAACGTGCCAAAACCTTCATCTAAAAAAAGTGAGTCAATACTTGTTTTAGCACTCACTAAATCTGACAGAGCTAATGCCAATGCCAAGCTCACTAAAAAGCTTTCACCGCCCGATAAAGTTTTAGTATCGCGTACAACATCTGCTTGCCAAGTATCCAATACTTCTAACGCAAGTGCATCTGACTGTTGGCTTTGTAATTGATAGCGCCCATATAAACGCGCTAAATGCTTATTCGCTAAATAAACTAAATGTGCCAAGGTAAGCCCTTGAGCAAACTTTCTAAATTTAGCCCCGTCAGCAGAGCCAATAAGCCCTGATAAATGTGCCAAATCATCCACTTCAACTTGTTGCCGGTTTATTTGTTCAATTAACGATTGTTGCTGAGCTTTTTGTTGCTCGTCATGCGCTAACGACTGTGTAATTTGCCCTTGTTTAATTTGACACTGTTTTAGTTTTTCATTTATCTCATTCAGTGTTGTCTGCAAAGGCACTAATTCTGCATTTTCAACGCCCTTTTCTTTTAGCTCTTCCCTTTGTAATTCAAGTTGTAGTACTTGATAATTATGCTGTTGACGTAAGGTGGCCAGCTTATGATTTTCTTGATCAATATGTTGAGCAACTACTTTTATACTTTCTTGTTTTTCTATTGGCATTAAGGCCTGAAAAAATTCAGTTTCGCTTACAAATTGACTATCATTTAATGCGCTGCGCCATAGCCTTTCAGATTCTGACAACGTCGTTAATGCGGTAGTTAACTGTTGTGAAATACCACTAAGCAAACCTTGCTGGTGTTGTATTTTTTGCTGTAATTGCTGATGCGAATGATGTGTTTTTTCGCGATCTTTGGCTAGTTTTTGCTGACGAATAAACATGCCGTTTCGTTCTTCGGCAATTACTTTGTTACTAAACTTTATTTCACGCTCTTGTTCCAGCCCAATTAATTGCTGCCGCAAACTATTAACTTGTGCATTAATGGCATGTAAATCATTTTCACACTGTGTTAACTGCGTTTGTTCAACAGCAAGTTGTTGCGACAAAAGAGTTAATTTGTCTTTACCTTGCGTTTGCTCATGTAGCACTTGTTGATACTGAGTCACTTGTTGCTGGCAAACATTCCACCACTTTTCAAACATTTCATCACTAATTAACTGGTTTTGTTCAAATAATGTAAAAGTAAAACTTTCATCATCACAAAAAGCGGTATTAATTTCTAATGTTAATTGCTGAGCATGTTCTGTGCGAGTGTTTGCCAACGCTTGTTGTTGCTGCAATAGTAGTTGATTAGCATTTTCAATACTTTCTACTGCGGTTTGAATTATAGCTTGTTCCTTTTCATCACTAAGTTGCACTTTTTCATATTCAGATAATTGATGTTGCTTAGTTATTGTCGCTTGATTTATCTGCTGCAATTGCTCGTTTATTTGATTTAATTGCTCATTTGCCCGCTTATTGTCCAAAAATAATTGTTCAATATCACTTAATTGTTCAATTGAAAATTGAATATTAAGGGGTAAGGCTTGCACTTGCCATTGTGCAGTTAACTGCTGTTGTTGCTGCTGTTTTTCTTCATATTGCTTTTGCCACTGGGTAAGTTCTGCCAATAACTTTGCTTGCAAAACATTGGCAGCTTTCCCTTGTTGTTCAAGCGCTGCTAACTGCTCATTACTTGCAACTAAGCGCTGTTTATGTGCATTTGAATCGCCCGAAGATAACTGTTGATAGTCAGTAATAGCAGGATGCTCTGTTGATCCACACAAAGGACAAGCGCTGTCAGGTTGCAAATTAATTCGGTGTTCCGCTAACGAAAGAATAACGTTGTGTTGTTCAACAATTAATACTAAATCGTCACGCTGCTGCTGTTGAATACGATATTTTTCACGCAAATCGTTAACATTAGTATCAACCAATGTTAATTCTTGTTGCTGTTCATTTAACAATGAAAATAAAGGTGTAATTTCTGCTTTTAATTGCTGATAGCGTTTAGCCGTTTCTAGTACCTGAACCTGTGCTGAAAACGCCTGTTGATACTGTGTAAGTTGCTGTGTTAGTTGTTGTTCATTTGTTAATTGGTTTTGTGTAAGTAATGCTTGTTTATTTTGAGATAATTCAGCTAACTCAGCAGATAGTTTATTAACATTTTCGGCTAATACTTGGCTATGTGCTTCACTATTTTTTAATTGCACTGTTTTAGCTTGAACTTGCTGATGATTAGCTTCTATTGTTTTATCAAGTTTTTTTAATTCAGCGACATTGGCTAAAAGTTGCTGAAATCGGTTTCGCCACAACGGTAACTTTTCTGGTAAAAATTTAATATATTGTTGCTTGTTTAAAAACGCTAATTGACTAGCAGCTTCCGAATTCAACTGAGCCTGAGTAGTATTGTTGTCATTTATTGATTTTTCAAATAATAGTTTATCTTGCTGGTATTTATTATATTTTTGATGTAACGGTTGCTGCTGTTGTTTAAGTTCATTAATTTTACTATCTAAAGGAATAATAGTGTTTATGATCAAGTTTTCTGTCGCAGTATCTTCTTTTACTTGCTGCGCAATATTTTCATCACATACAGCTAGTGATTTTGAGACTTCGTTCCTCTTTAACTGACTCTCATTACAACTATTGTGTAATTGCTGTTGCTCTTGTAGTAATTGTTTGTGTTGATCACTACTTTGTTGATAGGCATTATAACGATTACGTAATATTTCCGCAGGTAATGCTAACGCTAGTTGGTCTAAGTCTGTTTTTGCTTGTCTTGCTTGCTGATCTATCGCTTTTTGTTGTTGATTAACCTGACTAATTTGTTGTTGAACTTCGTTACTATTAGTGTACCAACTTAGTGCTTGCTGCCATAAGTGTTGGCGTCGAATAATATCTGATTCTTCTTTTGCAATAACGGCTAGTTCTTGTGTTAATTGTTGCAGTTGCTCGTCGTCTAGTAAACTTACGCCTTGCTGCTGTGCCCGCAATAAGTTAAGGGATTCGTTAGCATTTTTATGATTTTGATAAACATGTTGTGACACCATTCCATAAATTTCAGTACCCGTTAATTCTTCCAGTAACTCAGCACGTTCATTAGCAGGTGCATTTAAAAAAGCAGCAAACTGCCCTTGCGACAACATCATCGACTTAGTAAATCGGCTGAAATCTAACCCCGTTATTCGAGCAATTTCAGCACGTACCTGTGACACCTTACTAGCAATAATTTTACCATCGAGTGTGGCTAATTCAGCAATAGGTTTTTGTAGGTTACCATCAAGTTTATTTTTGGCGCGACGTTGGCTCCAAAAAGCACGATACGACTGCCCTTTTACATAAAACTCTACTTCTGCCAAACATTGAGTTGTGTGGCGCGTCATCAGTTGATTTTGCTTATCAGAGACTGTTAATCGTGGCGTTTGATGATATAACGCTAAACAAATAGCATCTAAAATAGTGGTTTTTCCTGCGCCTGTAGGGCCTGTTATCGCAAAAAGGCCACTACTATCAAATGGACTTTGGCTGAAATCAATTTTCCATTCACCTTTTAACGAATTAATATTTTCAAAGCGCAAACTCAGTATTTTCACAACTTTTCTCCACTTTTAGCCGCGACTTCTGGAACATTCCCTTTAGAACTCCCATGTTCTACTTGTTCAACAACTTGTAAGAACAAGCCTTTCAAGCGCTCTTTTCTGGCTAATTCATCTTCAGTTTGCCAACTTTCACCTGCTAAGCGTGTTTCAAAAACATCAGTTAAACTGAGTTCATTAAGTGTGACTTTATTTTCACTTTCTACCATTTTCCTGCGTGACGCTTTTGCTCTACGTACCAATAAAACCTCGACAGGAAATGCCTGAGTAATTTCTCCAATACGCAATGTTAAGTCTTGTAAATATTCAGCACTATTTATTTCAATATCCAACCAAATGGTTTGTTGCTTTTCATCTACCCGCTGAATAGAAGTAATTGTATTAATAGCGGTAGTTATTTGCTCTTCAAGTTCGTCAATTTTTGACTTTATCATCACCAATGGCTGAAAGCATGGAATTGCTAAAGAACGCACATTAGTTAATTTGGCTTGTTCAAACTCCGTAATTAACACACTTTTTGTTTGCGTAGCCTCGTCAAAACTTAATGGAATAGGCGAGCCGGAATAACGAATATGCTCAGTTTTCGCCACTTTTTGACTTTTATGAATATGCCCAAGCGCAATATAATCAAATGATGGAAAGGCATTCGCATTAAACGCTTCTAATGTACCAATGTAAATATCACGCACCGAGTCACTTGTAGTAACACCTACGGTAGTTAAATGCCCTGTTGCGATAATCGGGGCATTATTTTTAGTTATTTTTTTTGCTTGTTCAAATAATTGCTGATAATGATCCGTAATCGCCAGATGTAACGACTGCTGCTTTTCTTGAGCTGACTGCCCTGCTTGGCTTAAAATTAAGTCACGAGGGCGAATAAATGGTACAGCGCAAACAACAGCCCCTAGTTCACCTGCTTTATTTTTTAATTCAATAAGTTGCTCAGTGTTACTCGCAGTTTCGTCATCGTTATAGCGCTCATCAGAAAGATCATTAGCGCTCGCAATAACACGACACGACATCTGTGATAATAAGTGCTTAGCCTCAGTTAACATAGCTACAGAGTCATGATTACCTGCCAATATAATTAACTGACACTTAAGTTTTTGCAGCTTAATTATTACATCAAAATAAAGCTCACGCGCATAACTAGGTGGTGTGCCTGTATCAAAAATATCTCCCGCCACAATTACCGCATCAATTTGTTGCTGCTTTACTTGCTCAACCAACCAATTAATAAAGCGTTGATGTTCATTAGCACGGCTTTTTCCGTAGAAGTATTGGCCTAAATGCCAGTCTGAGGTATGCAGTACACGAAAAGTCATATATTGTTATTTAATAAGTGTTTATTAGGATCTGCCAAGAGTTTAACGCGGAATAACCACAACAAACATAATTTATTTTAAATAAGGAGCAAAAAATGACACCCGCAATAGTATTACTAGAAAAACAAAAAATAGCACACAACATCCATCAATATCATCATGATGAAAATGCGCCATCTTACGGATTAGAGGCTGCTGAAAAAATGGCAGTTGAACCTGAGCGTATATTTAAAACATTAGTGATTGAGTATGACACTAAGTTAGCAGTAACCATTATACCTGTTACTGAACAGCTATCGCTAAAACTTGCTGCAAAGGCATTAAAAGTCAAAAAAACACATATGGCACCAGCTCAAAAAGTTGAAAAGTCTACCGGTTATGTTTTAGGTGGCGTCAGTCCTTTAGGGCAAAAAAAACGCTTAGCAACCGTCATAGATAATTCTGCGGCGGCGTTTCAAACGATATTTATTAGTGGCGGTAAACGTGGATTAGAAATAGAAATAGCCGCGACCGATCTTACAAAATTGTGCAATGCCCATTATGCCCAATTAGTATAACACTTGCCTCAGCAGCTTTTACTTTGACTATATGTTTTGATTAAACTGGCTAACAGCGTCTACTACCTCGCGCGCCCCGCCTTGAATATCATTCATTACTTGGCCCGCTTCATTAGACAGCTCTAACGCCTTTTCAGCTTCTTTTTTACTTTCTTCAATAAGAGAAACAGCACTTTCTGTTAATTGCTTATTTTTTGCAACTACGCCTATAATTTCTTCGGTTGCACTACTAGTTCTTGACGCAAGTTGTCTTACTTCGTCTGCAACTACAGCAAAGCCTCTGCCTTGTTCGCCAGCTCTTGCGGCTTCAATAGCAGCGTTAAGGGCTAATAAATTAGTTTGATCAGCAATGCCTCGAATGCTTTCAACCAATTGAGATACTTTTTGAGACTGGGTATCTAAATCAAAAATTCCGGTACTTGCGCCTTCCATTTGAGTAGAAAGCTGCCCCATGGTTTTAATCATCGACTCGATAACATCAATGCCATTAAGGGTATTTTCATCCGTTCTTTTGGAGACATCGTAAGCAATTTTGGAAGTTTCAGAAATAGCCGCTTGGCTGTTAATTTGGTCGGTAATTACAGAAGCAAATTTCACTACTTTATAAAGTTTACCGCTATCGTCGTGAATTGGATTGTAAGAGGCTTCAAGCCAAACAATATTGCCACTACTGTCAATACGCTTAAATCGCCCTGACACATATTCACCACGTTTTAATTTTCCCCAAAAGGCAGAATACTCTGGTGAGCTAACCTCTTCTGGAGCGCAAAAAATACGATGGTGTTGGCCAATAATTTGATTTTCCTGATACATCATCCCTTTTAAAAAGTTTTGATTCGCCGTAATAATGGTACCGTCTAAATTAAATTCTATTACCGCAGAAGAGCGTGTTAACGCCGCTAACATATCTTTATCGGCACGCGACTGTTTAATGGTTTTAGTTAGCTCGGTAGAGTAAACAGCTAGCTCTCTATCTTTATTTTTAGGTTGAATAATGGTTCTAAACCATATTTCTTGATGCTCTTTCGTTTCAAGTTGCATTGCTCCATGCCAATGGAGCCCTTTTTTAATGGCGGCTGACATTTTTTGGCAAAGATCTGTTTTTAATGTTTTTTGAGGGATAAGGCTTTCAAGCGTTTTATTAAGAAGTTCATTTTCAGAATAACCACAAGATTTTAGGAAAATAGCATTAACTTTAATTATTTTACCTTGAGCGTTTAAAGAAAAATAAGCCATCTCATCTTGAAGGTCTTGCTGAATATCATAAAAAACATCAACCTCTTTTTCTAAAGTTGCAATTTTATCTAAAAGTTTTCCTTTGCCAAAAAACATATAACGCTGCCTTAATCAGTTAATTTACAAACAAAATAAGTGTAGAAGATAGATTGAATATCTTCCACATTAATTAAATTTACTGAGTAATATACTATTTTACTTAATTCGCGACCTTAAACGTTAAATCACCAATTTGTAATGTTTTCCATTTTCTTTCTTTCACGTTAACTTCGTTCGCTAGCACTAAATTTTTAAGATATTTTATTTTTTCAGGGTTGTCTGAATTCATGTAAAGAGAGTCCCAACGGTTATTATTTTTTTGCCACAATTGACCTGAGGTTGAATGATTATTTTCTTTAATCACTATAAAATTATTGCCGCCGTCGCCATTTAGGTCTATAGCTAAAAAGTAATAACTATTTTTCTTTACGTTGCTCCATTTATGCTCAGTTTCTGTTCGATAAATAGTTTGTATAAACTCTTCTGAAAATGCATTTCTACTGGGCCAAAAAGTGGCTTCTTGTTCAAATTCAACTTGGGTTACCGTCTCTTTAGATTGCACTTTAACATTGGTATACATCCTATCAATCACTATAACCTTTTCAGGATGTGTGTCTTTCAACGTTTCTTTCAGCACTTGCATCGCTAAATATCCTTGACGCCCAAGTTGTTGACCAAAATAGTGGTAATCAAAATTATCTTTCGTCACATCACCATTGTCTAGCCTTGAAAGCTGACTTGAAGCAACGATACTTTGAAAATTTAATAAAGGGGTATTTACTAATAAAACAATACTCAATATCACCAGACTCATTGCAATATTTACTTTACTAAGTACCGTTAACCAAGCATCTCGTTTATTTATAATACCCGCCAAGTAACCGATTGAAAAACAACTCAATATAAAGCAAACAAGCACAGCCCAGCACCGGTCAATTGACAAACCATATTGGTCAATTCTAAGCCAAAGGCCATACGCAGAAATAACGCTATAAATAGGAAGTAATGCGATGCCAATAAAAATTATACGATGCAAAATATTATGGTACGGCCGATGGTTTGACGCGCCTTGGTAAACGGCATTAACAAAAAATAAAGTAAGCGCTTGTAGCCACATTACGAGCAAACTTCCCTTGCCTGTTTCCCATAAATTATCTAACCCCGCAAATGGTAAAGTAGATAAAAATCCCAAAGAAACAATGGTTAACGCGGGTAATAAAAACTTAATTAAGGTTTGCAAAATAGTGGCTATATTATCAACCGTATCCACTATATTCCTAAAAATCAGCGTGGCAAAACCAAAGGCAAGTGTTAACACAGGAATAACAAACCAATCTTCTTTGAGTAATTGCTGAAAAACATCAATTTTTAAAACTAAAAAAAGACTCGATCCTAAATGTAATATTCCCCAAAAAATCAAGACGAACAACCAGCTTTCAGCAAAAATTATAAAATTTCGCCAAGAGGTTTTAAACAACGCACTATAGGTAACAGATTCCTTACTTAAACGTAGTTGTATGTAAATTAGCGCTTTAAAACACGCTATTAATGCAGTAAAAGAAAATACTGCTACCACCACCCAATTACTCACATATTCAACAGGCTCTTGCTGAAAACCGACATAAGCCCCCAAAAACGACAATAACAAAGTAAAAGACAATAAGTACTTAACCGCATGTAACGCATTTTTTTTAGTAACCACTAATAAAAAAAGTAAGGGAAATACCACAACAAATGTCGTTAACGACACTAACCATACAGGCGCTGTACTAGGCCAAACATCGTTTTCAACACTGCGATAAATAAGCGTTAATAAAATTCCCTGAATAAGGGAAATGATAATAATGAGGGGTTTAGGTAGTTGATTGTCCATATCAGTGCTTTAGCTAGGGTTTTTGACAGTTTGCTTTAAGCATATTAAATATTCAAGCAAACAGCTGATTTAAATGTTTTTATTAAATAAACTGGTTTTATTATTTGAATATAAATGTTATTACATTACTTACCTCTATTTTTAAAATATGACCGAGAGACATAATGAATTCTAAACTATTATTAGCTGCAGGCACTGTGATGACCTTAGCAACATTTCCTGCATTGGCATCAACAAGTGATTCACCTACACATATTCCCGGTGTTTTTGTGGGCTATACTAATGCGAACAGTGAAACAGAGTTTTCTTACGGTGTTGAGTATGAATACAAGTTTTCAAAACAATGGGGGGCAGGTGTAGTGTTTGAAAAAACCGCCGACGCACACCATGGTGCAGGTGTTGATATTGCATTAGCCGCTATTTATTTACACCCTTGGAAAGAATTAAGAGTTGGTTTAGGTGTGGGTAAAGAAACGGTAGGAAGTTATGATGAAGATGACGGCCACGGCCATACTCATCATCATAAAAGCCATAAAGAAGACGTTATTCGTACTTCAATAAGTTATGACTTTCATGTTGGTGATTTCGGTATTGCGCCCACATTAGCTTTTGACTTTGTTGGCAGCCAAACCGCGACCATTTTTGGTGTGGCAATAGTAAAAGCGTTTTAAAATAGTGTATTTTTAGTAATGCGAGTCGTATTTAAGTTTTGTAAAGCTCGATTCTCACCAATCGAGCTTTTTACTTTAATAGTGCAAATTTATTATAAATAAGATAAAAAGCCAGTCGATCGTTCACCATTAGACATAAATCGTATTAGCTTGCCTTATTGATGCCTTGCTTTAATTCTGAATAATAGTTATCGAGCTCTTTATTAAACAAAAGAACAAATTTTTCATTTTTTGTTTGAAGTACACCATTCAATAAATTATCGAATTGTTTAGGTTTGGTTAAGCCAAAACCAAGGAGATTAGATGTGTCGATTTCATCAACCAAATTCACGAAAAGACTAGGAAGCTTATGTTTATACTTGTTTTTATGAAATATATTATTAGTTTGAGTGTTGTTCAAGTTAGTCATACTAATCCCTATACGTTATAACCATTTAGTTTAATTAAAAATCCATTGGCCCATAAAACAAGTTAGTAACTTTATGTTATTTTCCTCTAAAAAACAAACAAGAAATGGCTGTAATCTACACATAATTTAATAATATTCACCTTGGAATTGACATCATATTTTATAAGTTATTACAATCTAAGAAAAATATTTTTTTATAAAATTTACGAGAGAAAAATTAATGAGCGATCTAACACTAGGTAGGTATCAACATTTCAAAGGTAACTATTACCAAGTACTTCATTTAGCAAAAGACAGTGAAACCGAAAACGTTTTTGTCGTATATCAGCCAGAATATGGTGATAGAGATATTTGGATCAGGCCACTTTCTATGTTTATTGAAACTATAACTCGCGAAGGAAAAACGTTTCAACGTTTCACTAAAGTGGCTGATAAACTATAAGTTTCAGTCAATACGCCCTAATTTACCGCTTATTATGCTGGCCTTGCTTTTTTAAACGGCATAGTAATACTAGAATACTCACTTGCTCCGAGTCGTGCTAACGGATTTACACTATCCGCATGTATGTTAACGCGTCCATCATTAACTGTAGTCACTTTAGGGCTAACATAAAGTTGCTTAATTTCTACAAAAATTAGGGTTTGTGGTACCTCACCTATTTCTTTTATTTCAAATAGTTCACATGCATAAGCAATGTCACATTGCGCTAAACGCGGTAAAGTAAAACCATCAAATGGCACTGTTTTGAGTACCTCATCACTTATTGTGGCCAACTCTGAATCTCCATGTGCTAAAGAGGCCGCTGTTTGTGTTACTACATCAGCCAAGTGTTCACCTGCAATATGGATCACCATTTTTTTATTTTTTAATACGTTGACTAACGTGTCTTTAATGTCTCCGTTAGGTTTTTTACCTACAGATAACATCAATAATGCGGGGTCACTTGAAATAGCGGTAAAGTATGAAAAAGGGGCTAAATTCAAATTTTCTTGATTATTATTGCCGTTGGTTGAATTTGTTAATACCCAAGCAATAGGTCTTGGAATGATTGTTTGTGTCATTAAGTGGTAGCGTTGACTAGCACTATAATTTGAAAAATTGATGATCATAAGAACGTTAATAAGTTGAATGCATTAAATTGAAATAGTGTTATAACATGTTGGTGGATTACTCACTACTACAAATCATTCTCTGTCTTCAACCCTTGCACTGTATAGCCATTCATATTTTTCTACGCTACCAAACAAGACTTATAAACAACGAACATTTTAAATTAATACACGCTGATTAAGTGTTATCTGATCTTAACTGAACAATGGTAAATAAACGTTGATAAACAGTAATAAATGTTTGAGCAATGCTCGCGCCTATATCAGCGCGATTAACACCAATGGCTTTTAGTTCGATTAAACATTCATTTCATTACACTCGGGCAAGCTCGTTTGTACAAATACGAGAGTGTTACTGCAATATATTGCAAATAAATTATCCTATCGAAAAAAAGCTATGCGGCTGCCACTCTACCTGCTTAGCATCAACTTTATCTACCTGTGCTTGCGGAGGACCATGATTAAGCCATTCAAGCATTTGCGTGACATTACTTTGCTCTCCGCATAGCAATACTTCAACTTCGCCATCTGCAAGATTTTTTGCATAACCACTTATTCCGTAGTCAATTGCCTGTTGCTGACTCGACGCTCGAAAATATACCCCTTGCACTTTGCCACTTATATGGGCTAAATAACTCACATTCATATCTACGCTCTTTCATTCAAATCTATTAGATTATATTCAATAGAAGATTGCACCATTGACCATCAGCGACTACACTGCGCCCAGATCATCCTTTATCAATATAAGTATAGGCAAATGTCAGCAAGAATTTATTTAAAAGTTTCTCGAGAAAAATCTTTATTACGTAAACACCCATGGATTTTTTCAAAAGCGATCAATAAAATCAAAGGAAATCCGATACTTGGTGATACCGTTGAGGTTTACGACCACCAAGGAAAATGGCTTGCTCGCGGCGCATATTCCCCTGAATCACAAATTAGAATTCGCGTTTGGACATTTGATGAAGAAGAGCAAATTGATCAGAATTTTTTTCGTAAAAAATTATTACAAGCACAACAACGCCGTGATTGGTTTATTGAACAAGGTAAATTAACAGGTTATCGCTTAATTGCAGGAGAGTCTGACGGTTTACCTGGCGTTACTATTGACAAATATGACCAATTTATTGTCTGCCAATTATTAAGCGCTGGTGCTGACTTCCATCGCTATACCTTAGTTGAATGCTTAAAAGCGCTCTATCCAGATTGCCATATTTATGAACGCTCTGACGTAGATGTTCGTAAAAAAGAAGGCTTAGAGCCTGTTACTGGTTGGCTTACGGCTGAGCAACCGTCAACCGAATGTGTAATTGAAGAGCACGGTGTTAAAATTTTAGTCGACATTAAAAAAGGCCATAAAACGGGTTTTTATCTTGACCAAAGAGAGTCTCGCCGTGCTGCAGGGATTTACTCAAAAGATAAAACAGTGTTAAATTGTTTTTCTTATACAGGCACATTTTCATTACATTGTGCGCAGCAAGGCGCGAAAGAAGTCATTAATGTTGATGTGTCTCAAGAGGCATTAGACACCGCAAAACGTAATGTTGAACTTAATGATATTACAGGCGATAAAGTCTCTTACCTGAAAGAAGACGTCTTTAAATTGTTACGTCGTTTTCGAGCTGAAAAACGCACCTTTGATATGATCATTTTAGATCCGCCAAAGTTTGTTGAGTCAAAAGCACAATTAACAGGGGCTTGTCGTGGCTACAAAGATATTAATATGCTGGCAATGCAATTATTAAACCCGCAAGGTACATTACTTACTTTTTCATGCTCGGGGTTAATGGAAGCCAGTTTATTTCAAAAAATAGTCGCTGATGCTGCACTTGACGCTAAAAGAAATGCCTATATTGTAGACCGTTTACATCAAGCGCCAGACCACCCTGTTTCAAGTAATTACCCCGAAGGTTATTATTTGAAAGGCTTAGTTTGTCAGGTTGACTAAAAGAGTATATTACCATGCTACTTACTGTTGTTTTAACGACGTTATTTGCAGGCCTAGCCATGGCACTAGGTGCAATTATTGCTCGTGTTGAAAACATTCAGCGACAATGGCTAGAAGAAGAACTTAGGCATGGTATTACCGCCTTTGGTGGCGGCGCATTATTATCAGCGGTCGCATTAGTACTAGTACCTGAAGGTATAGCAGAACTTAAACCAACAACTGCGTGTATTTGGTTTATTGTGGGCGGCTTTGCTTTTATGTTATTAGACATATTACTCAAAAAAATAAACACGCCAGCCAGTCAACTTGCCGCCATGCTGTCTGACTTTATTCCAGAGTCTATTGCTTTAGGCGCTGCTTTTGCGACAGGCAACAATACCGCTTTTTTGCTTGCGGGTTTGATGGCACTGCAAAACTTACCTGAAGGCTTTAGTGCCTATCGTGAATTAAACGCAGCGTCAGCCTATAAACCGATTAAAGTTATAGTAATTTTTGCATTAATGGCACTATTAGGGCCATTATTTGGCATCGTTGGGTACTTATGGTTAGCACAACTACCTGAGATAATAGCGGCAATTATGCTGTTTGCCTCAGGAGGAATTGTTTATTCACTTTTTCAAGATATTGCACCGCAAGTAAAATTGGAAAACCACTGGGCGCCACCATTAGGTGCTTTATTAGGATTTAGTTTAGGAATTTTTGGATTAATGATCACCACACCCTAAAGTGTGGTGCTAACGTTTATAAACAGCCGTTAATCAAGTTCTGAAATATTGATCCCTATAAGGAAACTATCAGGGGCTTCTTCATTGACTCGAACGACTTTTCCTTTCACATTAAGCGACTGAACACTGCTGTTAGCTGAATCTATGTTCACTTTAACTTCTGTGTTAAGTTCCATTGGATGCGACATTTCAATGGCCAACCCCGCGGCACTTAAGTCACGACAGGTTGCTAATAATGTGCTGTTTGCTTCATCATCAATAATTGTTACGGTAACGTCACTATTAACCATCATGCGATAGAAGTCTCGCTTATCGTCATAATTTAACATCATCACTCCATCAAAATGTTGTTATAAATTTACTCTTTTATACCCATTGCTTTTGGTACTGTCAAATTACCTAGGTTAATTTCAATGATTATTTGAACTGACTCAGGTGATTAATTATACGCTTCACCGAGATTGGGAATGGCGTTTTTAAGTTCTGAGCGAATAGTGACACTCTTAATTCTTCTATCATCCAGCGCGTTTCTGCTATTTCTTGTTCAACAGGAATGTCTTTACGTTGCTCCGCTAATAACGTTTGATATTGCTGTGTTACTTTTTCAACTTCTAATAATTTCAAGCGATCTTGATTAGGATCAATAGACAGTTTTTCTAAGCGTCGAATAATGGCTTGCAAATAACGTAAAATATCAGGTAATCGCTTTAAGCCCGACTGAGTAACAAAGCCTTTATGCACTAAGGCTTGTAACTGCTGTTTAATATCGCCTTGAGACTGAATAACATTCAGCGATACTTTACCTTTAAGTTTTTTATTAATTTCGTGAGTTAACGACAGTATTTTTTCAACGGTAATCGCCGCGTGTAATACGCAGTCTGATATTTCGGCTCGCACATGATCTTTAGTTGCTACAAAGCCTTGCTCATCTCTCGCAATAGTTCCTTGCCCACTAATTAAGTGCTGACACGCGGCAACAATACAATCATCGAGTAGCTCTTTAATCGAGCCAAAAGGATTAAAATACATGCCTAATTTAGCTTTATTAGGCAATTTTTCTTGTAGGTATTTAAGCGGAGATGGAATATTAAGTAAGACTAAACGGCTTATCCCTTCAAGCATCGCTTGTTCCGCTACCGACGCTTGCTCAAATAACTCAATGGCCACCGTTTTATTTTTATCCACTAAGGCGGGATATGCTTTAATGGTTAAATTAGCGACCTTTTTTTGATAATTGGCAGGAATAGCGTCGAAGTTCCATTCAACAATATTACTACGCTCAATTCCTTTGTCTGCTACTGACTTGATTGACGCTTTTACCTTGCCCTGAAGCTGATTTTTCAAGTCGTCTAATTTTCGTCCTTGAGCAACAACTTTGCCTTTTTCATCAGTCACTTTAAAGTTGATCATTAAATGAATGGGCAGTTCAATTTGTTGCCAATGTTCGTCCTCAATACGCACGCCTGTCATTCGCAGTAAATGTTTAGCCAATGCACTGGTAAACGATAATTCGCTTGATGACATAGCACTTAAACACGCCTGTGCATAATTAGGAGCGGGAACAAAGTTGCGTCTTAATGCTTTAGGCAAACCTTTAATATAAGCGATAATTAACTCATAACGCATCGCGGGAATTAACCAGTCAAAGCCTTGATTCTGAATTTGATTAAGCAAGCTAATAGGAATAGTAACGCTAACACCGTCGTCAATATCGCCCGGAGCAAAGTGATAGCTCAGCGGTAAAGAAATACTCCCCTGCTGCCAAATATCAGGAAACTTTGCTTTGCTGACACTTTCATCGCTTTCATTCAATAAAAATGCTTTGGTAAATCGTAATAAATCAGGCTGTTGTTGCTTTGTTGTTTTCCACCACGATAAAAAGCTACGTTGACAAATAACCTTGTCTGGTAATTTTTCATCGAAAAAGTCAAACAGCTGCTGTTCATCAATTAAAAAGTCTTTGCGGCGCGCTTTTTGTTCTAATTTTTCAATGTCGGCAATTAATTGTTTATTTTGCTGAGCAAACTTTTCCTTAATTGTTGCTTCGCCATTAACTAACGCTTCACGAATAAAAATTTCACGACACGTTGCTGGCTCTATTTTATTAAAGTTAACTTTACGTTTTGCGATAATAATTAAGCCATAGAGTGAGGCTTGCTCAAACGCCATTACTGCGCCTTGCTTTTTCTCCCAATGGGGCTCGCTGTAACTGTATTTAAGTAAGTGTTTCGCTAACGGCTCTATCCATTGCGCTTCTATTTTTCCTGCCATGCGGGCAAAAAGGCGGCTGGTTTCAACCAGCTCTGCCGCCATTATCCACTTAGGTGGTTTTTTAGCTAACGCAGATCCTGGGAATATATAAAACTTACTGCCACGTGCGCCCTTAAACTCTTTGTTCTCATCAAGCTGGCCTAGGTGACTCAGCAATCCTGATAAAATGGCTTGATGAATGGTGTCATTCGCACTTTCTACTTCCATATTAAGTGACGTTAACGCGATATTTTGATCTTTTAACGCCAGCTTTAACTGGCTAACAATGTCTTGCCATTCACGAATACGAATATACGATAAAAACTCCCTTTGGCAGAGCTTTCTAAATTGACTGTTTGACAGTTCACGTTGTTGCTCGTGAATGTAATGCCACAAATTCAAAAACGTAATAAAGTCTGATTGCTTATCTTTAAACCGATTATGCTGCTCGTCAGCCGCTTGTTGCTTTTCGTGTGGCCTTTCTCGAGGATCTTGTATGCTCAACGCAGCAACAATAATAAAAATTTGGCTCACACAGCCCATGTCAATGGCGGTTAACACCATTTTAGCTAAACGCGGATCAACAGGAAATTTCGCTAAAATTCGTCCTGTACTGGTTAAACGGGTTTTAGCGCCAAGGTGCTCTATTGCCGCAAGTTCATCAAGCAAGCGGATACCGTCGTTAATATTACGGTTATCTGGTGGTTGTACAAATGGAAAGTCGCTAATACTACCTAAATCAAGTGACAACATTTGCAAAATAACGGTTGCTAAATTAGTGCGTAATATTTCAGGATCAGTAAATTCACTACGTGTTAAATAGTCGTCTTCAGAATACAAACGAATACAAACACCTGATGAAACACGCCCACAACGCCCTGCGCGTTGATTAGCACTGGCTTGAGAAATAGCTTCAATTGGCAGGCGTTGTACTTT
The DNA here is from genome assembly GCA_049613795.1 of Thalassotalea sp. Taxonomy (GTDB): domain Bacteria; phylum Pseudomonadota; class Gammaproteobacteria; order Enterobacterales; family Alteromonadaceae; genus Thalassotalea_B. The sequence goes on from JBMZCX010000031.1 coordinate 17,081, forward strand.
AGTTCGGTAACTGTATCGCGATATTCTAGCGGTACCGGGGTCAATAACGTATTTAATACCTGGCACGGTTAAACTGGTTTCAGCAACATTGGTCGCCAATACAATATTTCGCCCTGTGTGGGGCAAAAATATTCTATTTTGCTCTTGAACCGTTAAGCGAGAATAAAGCGGTAAAATTTGTGTATGGGGGAATTTTGCTTTTTCTAATGCGTAGGCAGTATCACGAATTTCGCGCTCGCCATTTAAAAATATGAGAATATCGCCTTTATCTAACGTTGATAATTCTTCAATGGCATTGGTGATCCCTGAAATAATATCAACATCGTCTTCTTGCTCATTTAAAGGACGATAACGCATTTCTACTGGATAAGTTCTACCAGACACTTCAATAATAGGTGCTGGCTTACCCTCAGCTGATTTAAAATGATTCGAAAAACGTTCAGGGTCAATAGTTGCAGAAGTAATAATAATTTTAAGATCGGGACGTTTAGGCAAAATTGACCGTAAATATCCTAAAATAAAATCGATATTAAGGCTACGCTCATGCGCTTCATCAATAATAATGGTGTCGTATTGACGTAACAAACGGTCGTTTTGCATTTCAGCTAATAAAATACCGTCGGTCATTAGTTTGATATAGCTGTTTTCATCAACCATGTCGTTGAATCTAACTTTATAGCCCACGGCAGCGCCTAACTTGGTATTCAATTCATCGGCTATGCGCGTAGCAACTGTTCTGGCAGCAATACGGCGTGGCTGAGTATGCCCTATTTTCCCTTCAACACCTCGGCCAAGCTGCAAACATATTTTAGGAATTTGCGTTGTTTTACCTGAGCCTGTTTCACCCGCAATAATAACAACTTGATTTTGCTCTATTGCCTTTGCGATCACATCAACATTTTGGCTAACGGGTAATGCTTCAGGGTATTCAATTTTTGGCTGATTGCTGAGTTTAAATGCCTTGCTGGCAATAGATTGCTCAATTTGCTTAGCAACAGTACGCAAAATATTTTGCTGTTTTTCAGGCTTGTTAATTTTTTTAACGCCGTTTAAACGGCTTTTTAAGCGTGCTATATCAGCCAATTTAACTAGGGGTAATTGGGCATAAAGTGATTCAATAGCAATGTGATCATCAGGAAGTACAGAGGAAGACAAAAGGCAGACTCAAAGTAAACTGGCAAAAAAGGAAGTTTATCAGTTTACTTTACTAAATACAGCCTATTGTTCTGAGTATGGCAGCTGTTAATCTACCTTAATAGCGTCGGTAGTTAAAAATAAAAATACCCCCAAACTATGTAGGTAGGCATTTGGGAAGAAATAAAGAGTAGTAATAGAAACAAAATCCAGACAAAGAAAACCCTAAGCCATCACTTGCTGCGTCATTACATAGGTAACCCTCATTTTATTTCATCATTTTTAGCTGTTATTTTTTATATTTATCTATAATTTGCTAATATTAGTGTCACTTATCATTTTGTAAAGCCATTGTAATCATGCTTGATCATTCAACCGCAGCAAAAAGTCGATTTGTTAATGCTAGCGTAGTTATTATTTTGATCTCCTTTTTTCTTATTTGCTATGGCATATACTCTCATAACAATAATGCGATAAACCAAATAACGCCAAACATTAAAGGCGTTAATAAAGACGTGCGTTATTTGATAGATAAAGAAAATAACTATTCGTTAAGTTGGGTACAAAATAATTTAGCTAAATTTGTCGCCGCTAAAGAAAACAAAGTTCCCTTTACCCTATCTGAACAAAGCTATTGGATTAAGTTAACTTTGACTAATAAGCAAAGTGTCGACAAAACCTTTGTACTATTTACCGATAACTTTATTTTAAGTAAATTTACTATTTATCAACTACCTGATCATACACTTGATACCGCACCACTTCTTTATCAACTAAATCATACAACACCAACTTTACATTTATACCCCAATTTGTCTGTTAAAATTCCAGCAAGACAGCAAATAAGTTACTTGCTAAATATAAAGAGTAACGCAGCTCCTAACATTCCCATTTTATTAGCTGAAGAACATGTATTTGAAAGTTTGTATGACATTACAACTATAATATCAACGGTTTTTGTGGCAATTGTTTTATTAATGGCTCTTTATAACCTAGTCATATATTTTGCCGTAAAAGACAAAGTGTACTTGTTTTATATTGCTTACTTAATCTCTACTTTAATTGTACTAGCGAGTATTAATGGATTTGGCCAATATATTTTTCCTTACTCGCTTCACCAATGGTTTAATCAGTTCACACTAATATTTCATTACTCATTAGTACTCTTTTTAATGTTTTTTACGCTCTATTTTTTACGCTACAACAGTAACCAACATTGGCTATTTAAAGCATCAATGTGGTTGTGCGGTGTTAGTGCGGCTATTGGGCTGTGTGCTTTATTTTTAAGCAATGTAATGCAAGCAAAAATATTTTTTTCATTACAGCCTTTATTTTATTTATTGTGTATGACTTTAATCATAAAAAGAGTTCGAACAGATTTTTCATGGACAAGATATTACGTATTATCATGGTTACCTTTATTAGCAGGTGCTGCCATTCAACCCCTTTCTTTGCTCAATGTTATTCCTCACAACTTTTATAGCCGTAATGCCTTCCTTTTTGCGGTGATATTTGAAATTATTTTAATGGCATTTGCATTAGCCGAACGTATGCGTAGAAATGAAAAAGAACGTTTGCAAACTATTCGTTACCATAGTGCTAGCGGGTTGCCACGAAAATCCAATATTGAAACTGTGCTTACTGAGCATATAAATAATGGCGGCAGTGACATTTCGGTAGTCGTTATTAGACCCGAACATATAGAGCGTATTGCCTTATATATTGACGATAAAACTAATACTGAATTATTTAAATATCTCTTTAATAAATTATCATCTTTGTATGCTTATAATGATGCGGTGCTAAGCATTACCGACATCAATGAAAAACTTTGCTTTTTAAATAACCAATGTCTTGCGTTTATTATTAATAATCAAAAAAGCCAGCAGCCAATTGACGATATAATTAAATCGACTCAAGAAGTGATTGCTGAGAATTTCCATATAAAGAACTTACACTTACCCCTTTCTGGAATTATTGGCATCGCACACTACCCAGAGCATGGTAAACACCCTCATCAATTAATTAGCAATGCTCAAATAGCGCTAACCTTGGCTGATAAAAAAATGTGTAAATGGGCATATTTTCAAGATGAATCATTGCGCAACGAAAGCGACATTATGAAAATGGCAGTTGAGCTTAAACACTCTTTAGAAAATGATGAATTAGAGCTTTATCATCAACCACAAATAGATCTAACAACATTGCGTGTTTGTAGCAGTGAATGTCTATTACGTTGGAAGAATAACCAAGGAAAATATATCTCTCCTGATGACTTTATCCCTTTAGCAGAAGATATCGGGTTAATTAATCATATTACCTTATGGGTAATTAAAACGGCATTGTCTCAACAACGAATACTAATGAACGAGCATGGCTACAATCATATGGTGTCGATTAACATTAGTGGAAAGGATATTGCGCGAGAGCACTTCTTTCTTGATGTCATTAATTTAATTGAAGCATCTGAAATACCGGCTGAAAAAATTATCTTTGAGCTTACTGAGTCGGCTTCATTCTCAGCTACCAGCCATACAATAGGACTGATTAAAAAACTTGAAGAAATAGGTATTACTATCAGCATTGACGATTTTGGTACCGGTTATTCTACTATGTCTCAAATAAGTAAATTGCCTTTTCAAGAGTTAAAAGTTGATCGGCAGTTTGTAGAGAACATTGGTGCCGACGATAAACGCAGAACAATAACCAAAGCAACTGTGGAAATGGCAAAGGGGCTAGGTTTAGAAGTTGTTGCCGAAGGCATTAACAGCCAAGAAGATGAAGACATATTAAGAGGATTTGGCTGTGACATTGGCCAAGGTTATTACTATGCGAAACCCATGGCATTTAATGATTATATTGACTGGCTAAACCGTTTGAAAAGTGGTCGTATACAAGGGGGTTTATCAGGTGAGTTTATACCTGCCGATAAAGAATAAACGCCGTATTATACAAACAAAAAAAGCACATCATTAGATGTGCTTTTGGGAGCATCTAGTAATCTTCAGATAATTAACCGCGCCTTGCAGCAACCGCACTATCAAGCTCAGCAAGAAGTTTTTCAGTGTCTTGCCAGCCTATACAAGCATCAGTGACACTTTGTCCATACGTTAGTGGCTGCCCTTCTACTAAATCTTGACGCCCTTCCACTAAGTGGCTTTCAACCATAACACCCGAAATATTATTATTGCCGCCTGCTATTTGTTCACAAACATCAGTACAAACAAGCATTTGATTTTCAAATTTCTTACTAGAATTCGCATGACTAAAATCAATCATGATTTTGGTATTTAATGATGATTTTTCTAATTGCGCGGTAACTTCTTGTACGCTGTCTGCGTCGAAGTTAGTGGTTTTTCCGCCACGTAAAATAATATGACAATCTTTATTGCCCGTCGTTTGCACAATAGCAGAATGTCCAAACTTGGTTACTGATAAGAAATGATGTGACGCACTTGCTGCGCCAATTGCGTCTATTGCGACTTTAATGGTGCCGTCGGTGCCATTTTTAAATCCAACAGGACATGAAAGCCCTGATGCTAATTCTCTGTGTACTTGGCTTTCAGTGGTGCGCGCGCCAATGGCACCCCAACACATAAAGTCAGCCATGTATTGTGGTGTGATCATATCTAAAAACTCGCCCGCCGTAGGCAAACCTAACGTATTTAAATCAAGCAATAGTTTACGACCAATGCGTAAACCATCGTTTAATTTAAAACTATTATCCAAGTAAGGATCGTTAATAAGCCCTTTCCAGCCAACCGTTGTACGTGGCTTTTCAAAATAAACACGCATTACAATTTCAAGATTATCTTTATACTTTTCGCGTAATTTAACCAGCTTTTCGCCATATTCAATAGCGGCTTCAGGATCGTGAATGGAGCAAGGCCCAATAATCACCAGTAAGCGATCATCTTTGTTATTTAAAATATTGCTAATGGCTGTTCTACCCGAAAATACTGCTTTGGATGCAGCTTCAGTTGCAGGAAATCGTTCTAATAAGGCAACTGGTGGTAATAATTCTTTAATTTTTTCAATACGAACGTCATCGGTTTGGTAGAACATAGTAGTTTCTCTTTACTTCTTAAGTTTAGTTAGCGTTTAAGCACCTAGGTAAATAATCCCAAAGCCAATTTATCAGTGTTAAATCGGTAATACCAATATAAAATACGAAAAACAGCGTATAATTAGCAATATCAACTAACAAATTAGAATATATACTCCAACGTTAGCTAAAACGGACAGTACAACAATGAAAAATAATAAATTACCACTGATAGATCTACACAGGCATTTAGATGGCAATATCAGACCGCGCTCCATTTGGGAGCTTGCTCACGAAAACAATATTGCATTGCCTGTAAAGCAATTTGAGCAATTTATTCCTTTTGTACAAATACAACATAGTGAAGCAAACTTAATCGATTTTTTAAAAAAATTAGATTGGGGCGTTTACGTATTATCAACCCTTGATAACTGTAAACGCATTGCCTTTGAAAACGTAGAAGATGCCTACAATGCAGGTATTCATTATGCCGAATTACGTTTTTCACCGCTGTATATGGCTAAAGCCCACAATTTACCCGTAAACGATGTCGTTGCAGCCGTTATAGACGGTGTAAAACAAGGTGTCGCTAAATTTAATATTAGGATCAATCTTATTGGTATTTTAAGCCGCACCTTTGGTGTGCAAGATTGCCAAATAGAATTAAGCGCTCTGCTTGAATATAAACAGCATTTAGTGGCTATCGACCTTGCTGGCGATGAATATAACTTCCCTGGGGAGTTATTTGTTGACCATTTCAAACAAGTGAATAACGCAGGCTTACAAGTCACTATTCACGCAGGTGAAGCCGCAGGCAGTCAAAGCGTATGGCAAGCCATAAATGAATTAAATGCTAATCGCATTGGTCATGGTGTGGCGTGTGTAAACGATCAAAAACTGATGGATTACATGGCGCAACATAAAATTGCAATTGAATCTTGCTTAACTTCAAATTTTCAAACAGGCACTATTGCCAATTTAGCTGAGCACCCTATTCACACCTTTTTAGCTAATGATATGCTGGTTTGTTTAAATACTGATGACCCTGCTGTTGAAAACACCGAGCTAAAAGCTGAATTTGAAATTGCTAAAAACGTTGTGAAATTGTCAGACAAACAGATTCATCAATTGCAATTAAATGCATTAGCCGCTAGCTTCTTATCTGCAAGTGATAAACTTGCATTAACCAAGAAAGTAAACTCATAATCAATTAACTAAAACATAAGGAAAACACATGTCAGAAATTTTGCTTGCCTTAGTCGCTGGTACTATTGTCGGCGTACTCTTCTCGCTAATTAAATTACCGCTTCCTGCACCCCCTGTATTATCAGGAATTGCGGGGATTTTTGGTATTTATTTAGGCGGTATGGGTTATCACTGGATCATCGAACGGTTTTTCAGCTAAAATACCCCCTCACAAAAGTGATTAAGTAACTTCAGTAAAAAATCCTTGATAGCATGACGAACGCTTTCCTCTCTGGCTAGAAACTTACTGAGACATAAAAATATAAGTAATTATAAGGTTATCTCTCATGGCAACACCCCATATAGAAGCAAACACCAATGAATTCGCAAAAACTGTACTTATGCCAGGCGACCCGCTTAGAGCAAAGTTTATTGCTGACAATTTTTTAGATGATGCAAAATGCATCACCCGCGTGCGTAATATGTTCGGCTATACCGGCACTTACAAAGGTAAGCCTATTTCAGTAATGGGCTCGGGCATGGGGATCCCTTCTATATCAATATACGCTACTGAATTATATAAAGATTATGGCGTAGAAAATATTATTCGTATAGGCTCATGTGGCGCAGTACGTGACGATGTAAAAATTCGTGATGTGATTATTGGCATGGCCGCAAGTACTGACTCAAACGTAAATAGACAACGTTTTAACAATTTTGATTTTGCCGCTTGCGCAGATTTTAGTTTATTAAAAAAGGTAGTAGACACTGCTGAAAAATTAAATAAACCTGTTCATGTAGGAAATGTATTTACCGCCGACTTATTTTACACGCCTAAGCCTGAAATGTTTAAAACCATGGAACAGCACGGTATTTTAGCGGTTGAAATGGAAGCTGCAGGTTTATACGGCGTTGCCGCAGAATTAGGTAAAAAAGCCTTAGCGGTATTTACGGTGAGCGATCATATCAAAACAGGCGAACAAACTACCGCTGACGAAAGAGAAAATACCTTTAAAGATATGATGGAGCTTACGCTCGAAAGTATTTTATAAACTAACAATCAAGCATTAAAAAAGCCGCTTACTGACGAGTAAGCGGCTTTTAATTATTAAACCTCAGCTAAGGTTAATTAGCAAAATACTAATTAAAACTCAAACTGTGCTTCAACACCCCAATAGCTTGGTTCATTAACAAAAGCAGATAAGTTTAAGAAATCTATTGCTCCGTCAACGACTATTTCATCCGTTACATTACGTCCAACAATGGCTAACTCGTAACCATCGTCATTTTCATAACTTACTCTTACACCGCCAATCCAACGCGCTTCTGCAACAAACTCAGTTGACTCGTACAAGAAAATATTAGAGTCGCTACGGTAATTCCAATCAGTTTGTAGCGTAATAACACCTGTTTCTACAGGTATTTCATAATTTACATATATATTGGCTAACCATTCTGGCGCTCTTGGTAATGGATTACCATCAACAAAAACGGTCGTTACATCACCGAATGGGCCTGGCACTGTGTTCGCAACAGGATCTGATGAATGACAAATAGGAGTAGATGAACAACGCTCAGCTTTTAGTGTTTCATCTTGAATTTCAGTTTTGTTATAACTTAAATTCAAGTTGACTCTTAAGTTATCAGTAACATACATTTCAAGTGACGACTCAATACCTGCACCATAAGTATTGTCGGCATTTAACAATGAATTAGTATTCGCTTCACCACCTGTTGCTGTTAACTGGTGATCTTCAATGTCATAGGTGTACGCTGTTATATTCCAGCGCGCATTGCCGTCAAGTAAATCACCTTTTAAACCAATTTCATAAGACGTTAATGTTTCAGTATCAGCTTCACTTGGGAAGCCAAAACGACCAATAGTTACAGGCCCTCGTGAAGCATTACCTACACGCGCAAAACCTGTCCAGTCGTCATTAAAGGTATAACGTGCTGACAAATCCCAGTTTACATAACTGTCGTCTTTATCAATTTCAAATAAAATATTGTCTGTGCCACCTGTGCGGATATCAAGCTCTTTATCGTCTTGGGTGTAACGTAGACCCACCGTTATAGCTAACTGCTCTGACGTTTTATATTCAAGCTGTCCGAATACCGCACTTGACGTGGTTAATTGGTCTACTTGATAAAAGTTAGTGGTTGCACCATTAACATCAAGATCTTTGTTATCCACGGTATAATCTTCTTTGAAAAAATAAACACCTGCTTGATAAAATAATGCATCAGTTTGACCTGATAGACGTAACTCTTGGGTAAATTGATAATGATCAGACAAACCATCACCAGAAGCGGCATTAAAAAATAACTGCTTACCTAATTGGTTAGGAATACCTGAGTAATCAGTTTCTGCGCCATCTATATCAGCAAAGCTCCAACTCTCAACAGTGTCGTATGCAGTAACTGATACAAATGTTACATGGTCAAAGTCATGCTCAAGTTTAACGCTAGCGCCCGTATGCTCCATATTAAAGCCACCTGGGCTGTCGTGATACATAACCGCTTCGTCAAAACTAGCTCTTACGCCTGAAGAACCCAATTTAATGGCATTACCATAAAATATTTGCGGCATATCGCCGTCTTGTTCAAAACCATGTAATTTAAAGAGTGCTTTAGTACCGTTACTATTATCAAACAAGAACTGTAAACGATAAGCTAACTCTTCGTAGCCACCTTTCTTTTCGTTGCGAACAGGATTATTAACCCAGCCGTCGCGTTCTTGATGCTTAACAGAAAGCCGAGCAGCAACGGTATCAGTAAGCTCAGCATTAATTGCACCTTCAGCAAATAAAGTACCGCGATTACCAAAACCAAAACTCGTATAACCTTCATTATTAAAATCAGGCGATACCGTTTCAACTTTAACAATACCAGCGGGTGTGTTTCGGCCGAATAAAGTGCCTTGTGGGCCATTTAATACTTCAACTCGTTCAATATCAAAAAGTGGAATACCTTTTAATACTGAATTTTCTAATGCAACATCGTCTAGCACTAATGAAACTGGCTGGTTGGCATTCACGTCAAAGTCGGTATTTCCTAAGCCACGAATATAAAAGCGTGGCGATTGACGACCGTTTGATGATTCAACTTGTAAGCTAGGCACTCGACCTGCTAACGCTCTAATATTTTCGCCTGCACCTAAGTAATCTTTAATATTACTACTTGAAATAGCAGTAACTGTTGCTGGTACTTCCTTTACCGTTTGTACACGTTTTTGTGCTGTAACCGTTATTGTTTCTAATTTTTTTTCTTCTTTTTTTGCAGACTCTTCTGCAAACGAAAAAGTACTGAGACTACTCAACAACGCAACTTGCACACTAACCGCAAGTAAATTTTTTCCAAACAACTTCATTAGTTTCTCCCAAGACTAAAAGTAACGTTTAGCTACCCTATTTATAAACTTGTGCAATTATAGCTAAGTTTTAATACTTTAAGCATTAATTTTAAAATTTAACGCAGATAGAAAGCTTTCACCATATGCCATCGGCTCTAACGAAAAAACATCTGCAATAGTTTGTCCTAAATCAGCAAAAGTTTGTCGTTCACCTAAATCAACACTAGCAATATTATGATGATACGCAAGTACAGGAACATATTCTCTGGTGTGGTCGCTACCGGGCCATGTAGGATCACAGCCGTGATCAGCCGTCATCAATAAAATATCGTCATCATTCATTGCTTGGTAAATTTCAGGCAAGCGTTGGTCAAAGCTTTCAAGTGCTTGAGCATAGCCGACAGGATCTCGTCGATGACCAAAGTCTTGGTCAAAATTCACTAAGTTGGTGAATATAATGCTGTTATCTTGTACTGACTTAAGGTGCGTAATGGTTGCATCAACCAATGCATCTATCCCTGTTGCTTTAGTTTTTTCACTAATGCCTTGGTGCGCGAAAATATCAGCAATTTTGCCAACACTTACCACATGGCCACCAGCGTCGGTAAATTTATCTAATACCGTCGGCGCAGGCGGCAATAATGAGTAATCTCTACGGTTACCTGTTCGCGCAAAGTCACTTGCATTATTACCAACAAATGGCCGCGCAATTACGCGTCCAATATTATAATCTTCAAGCAGTTCTCTTACTGTTTCACAATATTGGTATAAATTATCTAAACCAAAATGCTCTTCGTGAGCCGCCACTTGAAAAACGCTATCGGCTGAGGTGTAACAAATAGGTAACCCTGTTTTAAGGTGCTCTTCACCAAGGCGAGCAATTATTTCAGTGCCCGACGCATGGCAATTCCCTAAAATATCAGCGTACCCAGTAACTTGGTTAATTTTGTTTATAAGCGCGTCAGGAAAACAGTTAGTTTGAGACGAAAAATAACCCCAATCAAATAACACCGGTACACCTGCCATTTCCCAATGGCCGCTAGGCGTGTCTTTGCCAGAGCTAATTTCTTTCGCAAAGCCATAGGCGCCTTTAGTTGCTTTAGTATATGCCGTAGGAAATGTTTCATTACCGGCTTTTAAGCAGGCATCTACCAAGCCTAATTCAGTTAAATGAGGTAAAGCTATTTTTTTATTATTCTGATCAAAATAACGTTGGGCTATATGTGCAAATGTGTTTGCGCCAACATCACCAAACTGTTTTGCATCAGGGCTTGCCCCAATTCCAAAACTATCAAGCACCATAATAATTACTCTTGCCATTTTTTTACCTTATTTCAATAATTTTTCATGACCAAGTGGTCAAGTTGTGATAATTTAACACTATTATAAAAAACAACAATAATTAATGCTGTGTTTAAGTACATTATAGTGCTTTATTAGTAAAATTTTTGTTATATATACAACTAAATAACATGCTAAAATCGTACTTATATACGAAATTTCCATATTTATTATAGGTAGCATCTTTTGCCAAATAGCAAACCCACAATTATTGCCATTACTGGCGCTTCTGCGTCGGGGAAATCATTATTCGCTCAAACTATTTACGAAGAATTAATTCAAGAAATAGGTGAACAGGGAATTTCAATTATCAAAGAAGACGCTTATTATCGTAAGCAATGTCATCTTGAAATGGAACAGCGCGAACAAACTAACTACGATCACCCTGAAGCGTTTGAACACAGCTTACTTGCCGACCATTTAAAACAATTGGTAGACAACAAAGCAATAAATTGCCCTGTTTACTGCTATAAAACGCATACGCGCACAGAAGAAACAATCAACATACAACCAACGCCGATTGTTTTGGTTGAAGGAATTTTGTTATTTTCTGATCCTGAGCTTAGAGAACAATTTGATATTAAAGTGTATATGGATACCCCGCTTGATATTTGTTTGATCAGACGTATACAACGAGATACCGTAGAGCGTGGTAGAACAATAGAGTCAATCACCCAACAATACATGAACATGGTTCGCCCAATGTATTATCAACATATAGAACCTGCAAAAGCATTTGCTGACGTTGTTATCACTAAAGGTGGTAAAAACAGAATGGCCATTGAATTATTAAAAGCTAAAATTAGACAGCTTATTAATAAAAAACATTAAAACAATATTAATAATAATTAAAATAATAAGAGGAATTTATGGAGTTAAGCGCGTTAAGAGGAATATTAGGCATAGTGGTATTAATTGCCGTTGCTGTTGCACTTTCCCATCACCGTAAAGCCATTAATTGGCGGACTATTTCATTTGCTTTTGCTATTCAGTTATTGCTTGGCGCCTTTGTTTTATACATTCCTTTTGGCAAAGATGTATTGGCCTCAATTTCTAGCGGTGTTCAGCAAGTAATTGATAGTGCCCAAGTCGGTATTGCCTTTCTCTTCGGTGGTTTAGGCACTGACGCAATGTTTAGCAATGGCGTTGGCTTTGTTTTTGCCATTCGTGTATTACCCGTGATTATTTTCTTTTCGTCTTTAATCGCCGTTTTGTATTATTTAAACATTATGCAATGGGTGGTTAAAATTATTGGTGGTGGTTTACAAAAATTACTTAAAACATCGAAGCCAGAGTCTTTATCTGCAACCGCCAATATTTTCGTTGGTCAAACAGAAGCACCTTTAGTGGTAAAACCTTATATTTCACGCATGACACAGTCTGAGCTTTTTGCCGTAATGGTAGGCGGATTAGCGTCAGTTGCGGGTAGTGTTTTAGTGGGGTATGCCGGGTTAGGTGTTGAATTAAAATACCTTATTGCAGCCTCTTTTATGGCGGCTCCTGGTGGCTTATTAATGGCTAAAATAATGTTACCAGAAACCGAGCAAACACACTTTAATGAACACGACCTTGACGAAGAAGAACACGATACACCTACTAATGTAATTGATGCTGCAGCAACAGGTGCAGCTTCTGGCCTTAAACTGGCAGTAAACGTTGGTGCTATGTTGCTTGCCTTTATTGCCCTAATCGCTTTATTAAATATTTTAGTCGGCGGTACGGCTTCAGTATTTGGCTTTGAAGGCGTTACCATTGAGTTTTTATTAGGTTATATCTTTGCGCCTGTCGCTTTTATTATTGGCGTACCTGTAAATGAAATGCTGTTAGCTGGCAGCTTTATTGGTCAAAAAATAGCAGTAAATGAATTTTTTGCTTACGTTAACTTTATGGAAGTAAAAGACACCATGTCTCATGGCACGCAAGCCATTGTCACTTTTGCTTTATGTGGCTTTGCTAACCTTTCTTCAATTGCTATTTTACTTGGGGGCATTGGCTCTTTGGCACCCACACGCCGAAAAGATATTGCACGACTAGGCATGAAAGCAATGCTTGCCGCCACATTAGCCAATTTAATGAGTGCTGCCATTGCCGGCATATTTGTTAGTTTATAAGTATTATATTTTCGCTTTAAAAAGAGAACACCATGAGTTTAGAACCTAATTTAGCCCAACAAAATGCACAGCTTGCCATCTCATTAATGGACTTAACCAGCTTAACTAATGAAGAATCAGAGCAAGACATTATTGCTCTTTGCAAGCAAGCAGCCTCTGCCGCAGGTAATACGGCTGCAATTTGCATTTACCCTAAATATATTCCTATCGCGAAAAAACAATTAGCACTGCAAAATACACCAGAAATTAAAATAGCAACGGTCACTAATTTCCCTAATGGCGATGCTGACATAGCATTAGCAGTAAAACAAACTGAAGATGCCGTTGCATTAGGCGCTGACGAAGTAGATGTCGTATTTCCTTATCAAGCACTAATAAATGGCGATGAAGAATGTGGTTATCAGTTAGTTAAAGCCTGTAAAGCTGCTTGTGGTAGCAATGTACTACTTAAAGTCATTATTGAATCCGGCGTACTTTCAACACCTGC
>JBMZCX010000032.1:0-30095 GCA_049613795.1 Thalassotalea sp.
TGATGCGCTTCAGGCTGAATATCACCAGAAATAACAATAACTAACGTGGGTAAGTCTTGAGCTACTATCGCTTCAAGCACTTGGTAGCCATCCATCACTGGCATATTTAAATCAAGCAGGAGTACATCACCTTTTCCTGCCTTAATGGCTTCAATTCCTTCTTGACCATTGGTTGCAAAACTGATGTCGACATCCCAGCCATCAGGTAAAGAGCGCGCTACTTGCTTACGCGCCATATTGGAATCATCACAAATTAAAAGCGGAGTTGTCATAATAAGAGGTTCTTTAAAGCAATATTCATAAATAGATAAAATTCGGCAAAATTGTTTTTCTTATACTTTTCTAACTATAACAATAGCTAAAATTTGAAATAAGACACTATTATCGTGCAATTTTTTTATTGGGCGTTAAACTAAATTAACACATAATCATACATACAAGCACTATGAAATTAACGAAGCTATTCACAATCACATTATTAGCGTTAAGTTGCAGCTATGCCACAGCTAATTCACAAACAACTACCGATCTTCCCCAAAATACGCAACTGGTAAAAGCAGGTGGAAAATATATTACACTATTAGGTCAGCAAGTTAGCGTGGGCGATAAAGCGCCAAACTTTAAAGTTGTTAATGACGCTTTCACCCCAGTTAATTTATCAGACTACAGTAACAAAATATTATTAATTTCGGCCGTTCCTAGTTTAGATACCGGTGTTTGCTCGTTACAAACTAAACGTTTTAATGAAGAAATAATCAAATTTTCTAAAGATATACAAGTATTAACCTTAAGTAATGACCTCCCTTTTGCACAAAAACGTTTTTGTAAAACAGAGAAAATTGACAATGTTACGGTACTGTCAGATAGCGTTTGGCGAGACTTCGGCACTAAATACGGCCTACTTATTAAAGATATGGGGCTATTAACTCGTGCTATTTTTATTATCGATGGTACAGGAAAAATTGCTTATAAAGAGTTAGTTGAAGAGCTCTCAAGTCACCCAGATTATGATACCGCCTTAGCCACTTTAAAAGCATTAAGCAGTAACAACGCTAATGAAACGCCAGCCGAACAAGGTCAAAAGCTAGTAAATAACTAAGTTAAATCTGAAGTTACTTAAAAAATCACAAGGATTTTTATCTTTGTGATTCAAGAGCTTATAAAAAAATAAAAATTAATTCATTGAAAGTCATTGAAAAGCTCTAGTTCGCTCCCATCTTTAATTATGTAGTCGCCCTTGAGGGATTACATTAACCGCCTGTTCTTAACGAAAGGCATTTAAGTTTTACAACATTATTGTTTATCGTCGCAGTAAATTGATGCTGGACACAAATAAACGATTGCTTGAGTAAAACAAAGTTTTATATTGCTAAATAAATAGGATATGAATTATGCGTACAAATACAGATTTCAGCCCACTTTACCGTTCATTTATTGGATTTGATCAC
Source organism: Thalassotalea sp. (assembly GCA_049613795.1). GTDB lineage: Bacteria > Pseudomonadota > Gammaproteobacteria > Enterobacterales > Alteromonadaceae > Thalassotalea_B. The sequence continues at coordinate 1,449 of JBMZCX010000032.1, forward strand.
TTAGCGAGCATGATGGATAAAGCATCACGCGCTGACAAACAATCGTCTTACCCTCCTTATAATATTGAATTACTTGCCGACGATCAGTACCGAATTACTATGGCACTGGCAGGTTTTGCTGAAAATGAATTAGAAATTGAATCTAAACAGAATAATTTAATTGTTACTGGTACAAAAGCCGCCAGTAAAGACAGCGCCGAACGTAAATTTATGCACCAAGGCATTGCCGAACGAAACTTTGAACGAAAATTTCAATTAGGTGACCATGTAAAAGTAATCGGTGCATTTATGGAAAACGGCTTACTCCATATTGATTTACAAAGAGAAATTCCTGAAGCATTAAAGCCTAGAAAAATAGCAATCAACGGTAAAAGTTTATTAGAAGGAAATGATAAACCTTCATAATATGAACTAAAATTTCTCTCCCTATGTGTTTTTTTGCCTAGCATTTTTTGCTGGGCTTTTTTATTTTTCAGCTAGTATAAATTCAGCCATTTTTGTTAAAACTAGGCTTGCTTGATTTACCGGTCCCATATGTCCAGCATCCATTATTTGTAATTTCCCGCTAGGCAATGCCATCGCTATGTTTTTAGCTAAATGTTGACTTAAAGAAGGACTCTGCTCGCCACTATAAATTACAGCAGGGCAAGTGATCACATGTAAATCTACTAATTGATATTGCTCAGTAATCAATCCTTTAAAGTCTAAATTGACTTTCTCCATATCTGCAGCCATCGCCGCTTGCAATTTAGCTGGGAGCTTTTGATAAAAGCCCTTACAATTCCAAAAATCGGTAAAAAACTGTGCGGCTTGTTCATTTGACAAGTTAGCTACTCGCCCAGCAAAGCTGTCAGCTTCTGCCCGCTCTTTACTGCCCTTTATTAATAAATGAAAAGCGACTGGTTCGTATAACGATAAGCTTAATAATTTTTCAGGAGCCTCAACTGCTAACTTCAACGCTATTGCCCCCCCACATGAATGACCAATAAGATGGTAAGCACTATTTTGAATGCTCGCTTTTAATATTAAACGAATACGCTGTAATTCAGCTTCAAAAGAGTAATTGCCCTTATCGCTCACTTTATCTGCATTACCGTAGCCTAAAATATCAATATTAATGCAGGTAAAACGATCCTTTAATTTCTGAATAAGCGGCGACCACTGCTTAGCGCTACTTAGTGAAGAGTGTAAAAAAACTATCGCAGGGCCTTGCCCTGTTATATATACGCCTGAAGGTAATATTGTCACAATTAATTTATCGTCATTTATTATTGATTCACTATTATGAAACACTCGTTTGAATTATCAATATATTTTCTTAGTGATAATTATGCTAAAACTAGTTTTATCTACATATGTTTTAATAGAGTTAGTAAATGAATATTGATTTAAGTAATAAACGTGCACTCGTTTGTGGCAGTAGCCAAGGTATTGGTAAAGCATGTGCGATAGAACTCGCTCAATTGGGAGCAAGCGTCACACTTTTTTCTCGTAACCAAGCAAGCCTTGAAAAAGTAAAAAGCGAGCTAGCTTGTAACCAGCAGCAACAGCACCAAATATTGATCGCCAACTTTAATGATCCTGAGCAGGTTAAAGAAGTAATTAGCAACGATGTCGAAAAAAACGGCGGTTACGAAATATTAATTAACAATACCGGAGGCCCCGCCCCTGGGCCTGCAAGTAGTGCAGATGCGGCAAGTTTTATTAGCGCTTTTAATTTGCATTTAGTATCAAATCATCATTTAGTACAAGCCTTGCTGCCGTATATGAAACAACAAGCTTATGGACGTATAATTAATGTTATTTCTACATCAGTAAAACAGCCATTAATCGGCTTAGGTGTATCAAACACCATACGAGGGGCGGTTGCTAGTTGGGCTAAAACACTCGCTAATGAACTTGGTGAGTTTGGTATTACCGTTAACAATGTGTTACCTGGCGCTACCGCAACAGCAAGACTCGATGCAATTATCCAAGGAAAAGCGAACAAGCAAAACATTACTTTTGAGCAAGCTAGCACTAATGAAAAAGCGTTAATACCAATGAGGCGTTTTGCAAAACCTGAAGAATTTGCCGCTGCAGCTGCTTTTTTAGCATCTCCAGCTGCAAGCTATATTACAGGGATTAATTTACCTGTTGATGGTGGTAGAACATCTTGCTTGTAATTTAACTTAAAACTCGAGCTGAAATAAAAGCTCTGCAAGATCAGGCTGCCATTGAAATTCAGCAAGCTTGATCTTTGCGCCTATAACAACAACTTGCTCATCTTGCAGTAATTGCTTTTGATTAATAAAAATATCACTGCCAGGTTTAAAAGATATTTTTCCCTGTGAATTAATAACGCGGTGCCATGGCACTGCTTGATTATGCCAACCACTTTCAGGCACTAAACCTAGTGCTTTTCCAACTAACCTTGCTCGGCCTGGCAAGCCAGATAAGTCAGCAACTTGTCCATAACAAGCCACTTTCCCATAAGGAATTAACTGCACTGTTTGCCAAATTTGTTGATGTTTCTTATTCATTTGCCTGAGCTCAGATATTGGATGCATGCATTAATAACAAACGAATTTATTATAAAAAATTTATATTTCATCTGATAAAGCTAACTGTGTAAATGCCTATCAATATCATAAGTTTCGCGTACCTTTACGCAATTATTTAGAGCGCCTTTAACAGTATTTCGTTTATTGGCATAGGTTTAAAGTAAAAGAACCCTTGGGCCACATCAACATTTTCTGCTATTAAAATATCAACCTGATCTTGATCTTCAACACCTTCAACCACAACTTTTTTGTTTAAATTTTTGCATATATCAAGCATACCTTTTAAAACAGCACGTGACTTTTCATCGGTGGCAAGATAATGCACAAAAGAGCGATCAATCTTAATAATGTCTAAGGGGAGTTTTAATAAGTAAGCTAATGATGAGTAGCCTGCACCAAAGTCATCTAAACACAGGGTAAAACCCATTTCTTTTAAATCATTTAAATGTTGAATTGCGGTATCACTTCTTACAAGTGCATTTTCAGTAATTTCAATTTCTAAACGTTCAACTGCCTGTGGGTGTAAATTAGTAATTGCTGCTAATTCTTCTAAAAAATCTAAATGATTTAATGAATTAGCAGAAATATTAATAGAGATTGCTTTATTAATTTCAGGATACTTTTCTAGCAGTTTAATTGCCTGCTTGGCAACATATAAGTCTAAATCAAAATATAAGCCTGACTGCTCAGCAATAGGAATAAAAGCATTAGGGGGAACAACCCCTTTTGTTGGATGCTGCCAGCGAATTAATGCTTCATAACCAACAACCTCGTTGCTTTTCATTGAAACCTTAGGTTGCAGCACTAAAAATAATTCTTCTTGTGATAGCCCTTTACGTAAATCGGCTAACATATCTAAGCGATTACGTTTGTCATTTTCAAATTTAGGCTCGAATATTTGCCCCATACCGCGTTTATTTTCTTTTGCTACTTTTAACGCAATTTCTGCATGGCGTAGTAGTTGTTCAACATCTGCAATACCTGTTGATAACTGGCAACTTGCTTCCCCTAAGGTAACGCCCATACGAATTGAATTATTATTAATAACGAAAGGCTTTGAGCACTCTTTCGCTAAAGTGTTAACTTGCCATTCACTGTCAGGCACTAATACGGCAAAAACATCGGAATGTAAGCGGGCAATAAAAGCCTCTTTAGAGAAAACCCTATTCAATGTTGAGGCCATCGCTTGCAATACTTCGTTACCAAAATCGTAGCCTAGACTTTCAATTATTTCATGAAAATAATCAATATCAACAATATATAAACTCATTGATTTACGCGCTATATAATGTGCTTTTTTCACTTGTGCGATTAAACCTGAGCGATTAAAAAGACCTGTTAATTCATCAATATAAGCAGCTCTATTAAGGTGGGTGAAAAATTTTGCATTTTCTAAGCCAAGGGCAATATTTATACAAAAAACTTTAAGAAGCTCTTCATCTACTTTATCAAAATCAAGTGAACCTTCCATCACCACAACACCTTCCCAGTGTGACGGCGTTGAAAGGTATATGGCGCTAATGTTATGTTCAACTAAATGGCGTTTTTCTGTAAGCGCTTTTTGGGCGAGTGTAGAAGCTTCATTTTCTGTAACTTTTTCAATATCCTTACCGTAAAAATCGCTATATTTTTTTGATGCTGCAACAATGACATACGCATTATTGTTTGATCTTTCTAGTTCTATGGGGCCAGAGAGTGGCCATTGTGATACACAAAAAATGCCATGAGAATTAAGGTTAAATAGTGCATTTATTTGTTGTAATACACCGCTTGAAAAATCATTGACTGAGCGCTCTTTTAATAAATCAGCTGAGGCATCAATAACATTTCTTAATCCTTGCTTACTATCAGCAAGGGCTTCTAAGTGTTGATAAGACCTTAACCCTGTCGCTAAGCAGGTAAATAGCTTTTCACGCGTTAGCTCGTTTTTAGTTTTATAATCATTAATTTCATAATCAATAATTATTTTTTCTTCTGGAGCGTATCCTGGCTGCCCTGTGCGTAGGATGATTTGCAAATTATCTAAACTGCTTTCACCGCGTACTTTCTGTACCACATCTAACCCTGCTTGATCGTTTTCCATGACAACATCTAACAGTACAACAGCACAATCGGGGTTGTTTTTTAATAACTCAAAGCCTTCTTCGCCTGAATAAGCATGAATAAAGTGAAGCTTTTTATTTAAAATAACCGCATCTCTTAATGCTAATTTAGTAACTTCATGAACATCAATTTCATCATCAATAATCGCTATTTTCCATGTGTCACTGCTGATTTCTTGCGGTGTTGAACCTTCCTGTTCATCATCAATAATGTTTAAAATAAAATCTGACATTAGTTAAGTACTCTGAGTCGTTTGGTTTTGTGGTGCAGTAAGCGGTAATAAAATTTCAAAGGTAGTGCCCACTTTGCTTTCTACATGAATAGTGCCGCCTAGTAAACCTGATACAATGTTATACACAATATTTAACCCTAAGCCCGAGCCACCTTTACCTAGTTTGGTGGTGAAAAATGGGTCAAAAAGCTTATTCATATGATCGCTATCAACACCTGAGCCATTATCTGAAAAGAGAATACGAACCTCGTCACCTGAACGATTAAAACGTATGTGTATTTCACCTTTATCTCGATTCTCAAAAGCATGTAAAATAGCATTATTAAATAAATTGGTGATCACTTGTCCTAAAGGTCCAGGATAGCTATCCATTACAATATCATCATCGCCTTCAACATCATAAATGATACTAGTACGTTTAATTTGATGGTGTAAAGTTGATAATATTTCATCAATAGTTACGCGTAAATTAAACTCTCTCCGTTTAGAGCTAGTTTGATCAATAGCGACCTTTTTAAAGCTATGAATTAAGTTTGACGCTTGATCTAATGAGCGACTAAGCAAAGCAAGTGATTCTGCTGACTCTTGCTCAAATTTTTCTAATGACGTTCGTTTTAAAGTACCTGACTTTACGTCTGATAAAAAATGTTCAATATTATGTGATAGCGTGCTCGACATAGTGACACTAATACCCAATGGTGTATTTACTTCATGTGAGATGCCTGCGACTAAGGTACCAAGCGATGCCATTTTTTCGTTAGCAACGAGCTTGTTCTGCGCATCTTTTAATTGGCTTAAGGCGCTTTGTGCTTTATCTCGCTGCTCTACCGCTTCTGTTTTTAATGCTTTTTCTCTACTTCTTAATTCATCAAGTTCTGCTAATTCAATTTGAAATTGCTGTAAGCTGCTTAAAATATCAGAAAGCTCATTATTTTGGCCTAAGTTTGCCAGTTCAAAATTACGCTCTCCTTTTCTCAACTTCTCAACGACACTGCCAATTTCAGCAATAGGTTTAAAAATAGAGCGGCGCGCATAAATAAGAATAGCAATGGTTAATGAAATAACGACTAAGGTGGCAATAGTGAGTACTATTGATATTTGATTAGCAAATTCTCTTAACCCTGTCATTGATAAGTTAACATCATTACGAGCAGTATTAGACAACTTTTCTAGCAAGTTTTCAGCCCTAAAAAAGCTTTGATGCTCTAAATAATCTATAGCTGCTAACGCATTGCTTTTACTCTTAGTTTGATAAGTATCAAAAATACTCGCGCCTTTGGATTTTAATTCATTAAATAATCGCTCAATTTCATTAATTTTCACGATTTCATCAGGCTTTTGTTCCAAGGGTTTTAACTGAGCAAGGTAAGTTTCAAACTCTAAAGCTTGAGAGAAAAACGATCGTTTTGCTTCTTCATCCCCTAATACATAGCGATCTAAGTCAGATAGCATATCTCCCGTTTCATCCACGAGTTCAAGATAAAGCCGTACCCCTGGCAAGTCATCGTTAATAATGTCATCGGTATTTTTATGGGTGCCAACATCAGAAATTTCTTCTTCTTTCATTCGGTCAAGCAGGCTTTCTAGCGGTTGACCAACATTTTTAATCAGGGAGTTAATTTGATCTGCGGCTTTTTTTTCAGCATAAGGGTCGTAAACGTTAAAAACACGCGCTTGTGATTGTTCTTTATGATCTGAAACAATGCCTACTACTTGATCAATATCGATAGTAGTTTCATCACTTCTTGGCATAAGCTCACTATAGCGATTAAACTCTTCAACATTATTAAAGTACTCTTGCTTCTCCTCAGGCTCTCCTGATACGTACTCTAGAAGGTTAGAATTCATTTCACCTAATTCATCTAACATTTCAAGCGTATTAAAGGCAGCAGGTAATTCGTATTCAATAATTTCTTCGGTTGTATTATTCACTTGGCTACCAAGAAATACCACAATGGCAGAATAGCTGACAATAACGATGGTAATGGTAAGAAGAATAAAGTTAATACGAGAGGCAATGGATTGTCGTTTCATGGCAGTTAATATTATTTATCTTACTAATTTTATGGATAATTTTAGTGTAGTTGATATATTTGTAATCTCTAGCTTTTTTTATAAAAAACTAGCTATGGTGTAAGTAGTGAATGCTATTTAAAAACGTTTCGGCTTAAGGGTTAAAGATCTTAATATTTATCGTCAAAGTTATGATTTACCAAACATGTCATGCCAAATGACTTCATTATTGTGCATTAAATTTTGAAGTCATTGGTCTAGCTAGCCCAATATAGTAACGAATAACATTACCTTGAGTGGCTATCTACCAAGGAAGTACTTCCCCATTAGAATGCTTAAATACACCGCTTTCAGCTATTGTTAATTGATTAATAAGTCCTACCAACCGTTGCCCGCATTCATTTGCACTAATGTCTCCACCATGATTAACCATATCAGTTTGTACATAACCGGGGTGATATATGCCTACCGCAATATCTTTGCTAGCTAGGTCATGAGCTAGCGACATTGCTGCAGCATTTAGTGCCGCTTTTGACATTCGATAACCATATCGACCACCAGAACCATTATCTGCAATAGAGCCCATACGAGAGGTGATCATCGCCACCTTACCTTGAGTACAAATTTGTGAATACAATGCGTCTACCACTAATAAAGGGGCTAACGCATTTACTTCAAATTGCTCACGAATAGTTTCACTATTAATATTGCCTAATTGCTCATCCCTTAGAATACCCGCATTACAAATTAGCACATCGATATTAATATCATTTAAAGCATCTATCATCACCTGTAGTCCTTCAGGTTTTGCTACATCTACATTCGTTACCACGTTCACATTTAATGCTTCAAGCGCATTAGATGATTCTCGACATAACGCATATACATTATCACCTTGTTGTTTAAACAGCTGTACGAGTGCAAGCCCTATCCCTCGGTTAGCACCAGTTATAATAATATTTTTCATTTTATTTCCTTTTAATTGGCAATTATTTGATCTTATAAAATAAAAAACCACCTGAATAAGGTGGTTTCTTGGAATAGTTAATAACGAGGCTTATTTGCCTTCGCCACACTTGCCTTTAGCTTTTTTCATTTTGCCTTCACCGCATTTCCCTTCGCCACACTTGCCTTTGGCTTTTTTCATTTTGCTTTCACCGCATTTCCCTTCGCCACACTTGCCTTTAGCTTTTTTCATTTTGCCTTCGCCGCATTTCCCTTCACCGCACTTACCTTTGGCTTTTTTCATTTTGCCTTCGCCGCACTTCCCTTCACCACACTTACCTTTGGCCTTTTTCATTTTCCCTTCACCGCACTTACTTTTAGCGCTGTCACTATTGTCGACGATAGTCATAACATTTTCAGCTTCAAAAGGGTTAGATTCTGCTTTTGCAGACACACTTACCATTGAAGATAGCGCGAAAATGCTCAATAAAACAGCAAGTGAAGACTTTTTAAGAATATTCATTAGGTTTTCCTTTTTAATTTTAAATATAATCACACTATCGAATTAATAGCTATTTACATTGACCCATGTCTGCAGAAAAAAATTTCATGCGAAATAAATAAATGCATAATCAGACTTTAGGTTAAAGCGAGTAATATGTCTAATGCTTACAGTTGTCTATGAGTAAAATTTATCGTCCCAACAAAGTAATATTAGCGCCAATGGAGGGCGTGGCCGATGGTTTAATGCGTGAAATGTTAACCGCAATAAACTGTTACGACCTATGTATTACCGAATTTATTCGTGTTGTAGATCAAATAGTACCTACACATGTTTTTAATAAGATATGCCCTGAATTACAGCACAATGGTTTAACTCAAAGTAACACTCCTATTAGGGTACAGTTACTTGGTCAACACCCACAATGGATGGCTGAAAATGCCGTAAAGGCAATATCACTAGGCTCTCATGGTATTGACATTAACTTTGGTTGCCCAGCCAAAACGGTTAATAAAAGTAAAGGTGGCGCCGTACTATTAAAGAGCCCTGAAGAAATATATCAAATTATTTCAACTATTAAGCAAGCCGTACCGAAAGGCACCATGGTGTCAGCAAAAATACGATTAGGATTTGAAAATAGTAATTTACTTGACGAAATTGTGTCGGCGGTTGTATCTGCTAACGCAAACCAATTAACCATTCATGCTCGCACTAAAACCGACGGCTACCGTCCGCCTGCTTATTGGCACTTAATTGGTGACATTAGCGAAAAATACCCAATAGAATTATTTGCTAATGGTGAAATTTGGAGTAAAGCCAACGCGATTCAATGTATGCAAGAAGCCAAAACCGAAAATATTATGTTAGGGCGCGGCGCTTTAGCCATGCCTAATTTAGCGAATGTTATTAAATTAGACCACACAAATATGAGTTGGCTTGAGTTATGTGAACTCATTAAGCATTTTGCTTTTTTAGAGCTAAATGGAGATAAAAGCTTCTATTTTTCAAGCCGAGTAAAACAGTGGTTACGCTACCTTAAGCTCATGTTTATTGAAGCTGAACAACTTTTTATTGAGATAAAAACACTTAAAAATAAAGATGACATTATTACAGTCATTGATAATTTAAAGGTATAAAAGTCAATTTTTAATTACTTTTTACAATAATATACCGTAATAAATTATTAAGCAGAGGTATTATTCTGCCATTAAAGTGCTAGTATAGACGTCTAAACGTATAAACATGTAAATAGAAGACGGCTGTGAAAAACGATTCAGAACTTAGAGCGCGATATAATGACAATAGTCGCGGCGTTTACTTTATTGGTACTACGCCACCTAAAAGTGATACACCATTAGAACAAGTTGAAACCATTGCCGACAAGTTACTGGAACGCGTTAGCGATATAGATTTTGACGGTTTAATTGTCTATGACATTCAAGATGAAAATTCTCGTACTAATAAGCCTCGACCTTTTCCATTTAAGACAACCCATGATCCACGCCATTATTCTGCGCTGCTTAATAAAAAATCTTCACGCCCAGTTATTACTTACAAAAGTGTCGTGCAGTCAAACACAGATGTATTTAGCCAATGGGCAGATGAAGCGTGGCAGCAATATGGTGTAAGAGATATTGTACTTGTCGGCAGCCCTTCTCAAAAAAATAACATTACTCTGCCACTAAGCAGCGCTTATAACACTTTAGTTGAAAATGAACATGACTTTTTTATTGGCGGCGTAACAATTGCAGAACGCCATGCCAGTAAAGGAAATGAACATCAGCGGTTAATTGAAAAGCACCAACAAGGCTGTAATTTTTTTATTTCGCAAGCAATATACGACTCACAAGCCACCATTGATTTATTAACACGTTATGCCATTGAATGTAAAAAACAAGGGCTAAAGCCGCAACGTATCATATTAACGTTTTCACCTTGTGGTAGTAATAAAACACTCGAGTTTATTGAATGGTTAGGTGTTAGCGTGCCTGAAGCCACCAGCTTAAGAATATTAAATGCTGACAAACCATTACTTGAGTCAATTCGTATTTGCCATAATAGCTTATTGCAAATTCTTGATGCTGTTCTTCCTTATAATTTACCATTAGGGTTAAACATAGAAAGTTTAACAAATCGAAAAGAAGAGATAGATGGCTCTATTTTACTTTACAAGCTATTGCGCTCAACGATGGATAATTATTTAGCTAAATTTGAACTCAATAACTTGATTAAGTAAAGGCATAGCCTTTATGCTAAACCAACTATAACGATAAAAGGATCAAATAATGACAGGCACAACCATGGTGGTACTCATTGTTTTTATTTCAGTTGGCTTTGGTGTGATGTATGACATGTATAAAAAGCATCTTGAATTTAAAGAACGTACGCTTAATCACAACAGCAAGGCTGATGAAAGTAACATAGCGTTAAAAAAGCAAGTGGATACTTTAGAAGAGCGTATTAAAGTACTTGAAAAAATAGTTACTGATGAAGGCTATAACGTACAAAAAGAAATTAACAAGCTCTAAATTAAGGCGTTATTTGTGAAACTTATTATGAAAACTGAGTTTGACAACTTACGACTCAACGACAACCATAGCTATGAAAGTGATAGTAACGGCGATAAACAAGTAATAAAAATTTTCTGCAATAATGAGCTTATCGCTAAAAAAGTAACCATTAAGAAATCAATTCGCTATTTTGGTGCTCAGAACTACAAGCAATTTATTACTATAGACAAAGTATAACGTTAGCAAGTAACGGTGTTATTTTATCAATAACACCGTCTTATGTACTAAGCAATATTAGTGACTTTTGTTTTTTCTTAGCCACAAGGCTGTAAACATAAACACCGCCCCTAATATTAAAGCCATTACACTTATTTTATCTTTAATCCCTGTAAAGGAAAGTAGTGATATTCGCGTATTATTATCGAGATAAAACTTCACTGAATCTTGCGAAAACATAAAATATTCTTTTAATATTTCAGCAAAGAATCGAGTATCAACATTAAAATAACTGACAAAAAAGCTTTCAATTAATAATATAATAATCACAGGTAACACCGCCCAAAGAAAAGGCGCTTTATTGGCAAAAATAGATACAAGCATTAACCAAGCGTAAACAGGGAACATCCATAATGCATAGGGTATTAAGCTTGACCACGTATTAAATATAGCGCTAATAATTCCGCTATTCCCCCACAACGACCATAATGAAATATCATAACCAACTGATAAAATAATACAGCCGATAAAAATAAATAGTAAAAATATGATTATGGTGGCTGTTGCCGCAGCTAAAAATATAGTCGGTAAAATTAACGCACCTACTAATAGCTTTACCCCAACATTCATCGCGTCAGAGACAGGTAAAGATCGCCAAAATAAAATAGATAGATCGCGGCGTTCGTCAAACAGGCATGCAAGAAAATAATAAAGCTGTACAACACCCGCAATAATAATAAAAGGCAGCGACAGCACGGTTACAAAGCCCGACACTATTTTTGGGATAAGCTCTCTATCTTGCACTTCAGCCAAACGTTCAAAACGCACTAACCAATAACCTGATGCTACATCATTTAATAAGTAATTTAATAACGTACTCGCAACAATCAATAGTAGTATCGTTAGCGGTATCCACATGAATATTTTTTTATATTCCCATAGCTCTCTTTTTATACTGGTCGTTAATTGTAGTGTATTCATTAGCGTGCCTCCTTGGTCATCACACCCACAAATATGTCAGCTAAGCTTGGCGAGCTTACTGTCCCTAGCGTATTTAACACTTCAGTATTGGCATCATCAAATAACATCGTAGTTATTCCCATAATGCTATTAGAAAATAGCGGCGATAATTGTGTTGCTTGCTCAATATTGTCATTAGTTACAGCTAACATTTTAAAGCGCTGCTTAATGGTGTCTGTATTTTCAGCTAAGACAATACGCCCTTCTTGAATAAAAGCGACATCAGTTAAAATGTGCTCAATCTCTTCTATTTGATGGGTAGTAATAATTATACAGCGATCTTCTTGATAAAAATCTTCTAACAAATGCGTATAAAATTGACGGCGCGTTAATATATCTAAGCCCAGCGTGGGCTCATCTAACACTAGCACTTGTGCACTTACCGCTAAAATTAACGCTAAATGAAGCTGTGTTACCATACCTTTTGACAGCTCTTTAACCCGGGCACTATGTTTAATATTCGTTTTAGCTAAAAATGTTAATGCTTTTTCTTTATCAAAATTAGGGTGTACACCTGCCATATACTCAACCGCTTGGCTTACTTTAAGCCATTTGGGCAGTACCGCTACATCAGATATATAACTCACTTGCTGCAACATTTTTTCACGCTCTTGACACGGATTAAAGCCTAAAACGCTAACGTCACCGTCGAAATCAGTCAAGCCCAGCAACGCATGTAAACACGTGGTTTTTCCTGCACCATTAGGGCCAACCAGCCCGAGTATTTGCCCTGCATTTACTGTTAAGCTAACATTATCGACAACAGCACTTTTACCGTACGACTTAGTTAAATTTGAGATTGAAATTAATGCCGACATTATTTTTTCTCCCCTGCTAGAAGTTGATCAGGTGTTAATTTTAACCGCGCTATTTGAGCTAAAATTTGAGGCCACTTTTCTTGTAAGAATAAGGTTCTTTCTTTTTCTAGCATTATGCTTTGTACGCCATTTTTTACAAAGAGTCCTTTACCACGTTGTTTTTCCACAATACTTTCATCCTGTAGCATTTGATAAGCTTTTGAAATTGTTATCGGGTTTAATTGATACTCTGCCGCAACAGTGCGCACAGACGGCAATGCTTCCCCTTCTTTTATATAACCATCTAAAATTCGCTCAACCACTTGTTGGTGCAACTGAAGATAGATAGGAATATCATTATTCCATTGAGTGGCCATGTATTTATCCTATAAAATAAAACCAATACGTGTGTTATACACCACCAGCACACCAAAACACAAGATTAAAAAAAAACTAAATGTAACTATTTATTTTATAAAAAAGATAAAAGAAAAGTCAGCGCTATCAGACCAGTGCTGAAATAGGTGAGAGAATCAGGGTATTGACGTGCGTAACTTATCCCGGGATCAAAGGTGTTCAAAAGGCAAAGCATTGATTGAAGAGAGTTACCACTCTGGGTAACTACTCCTGCGTTATAGCACTCAACCCCAATAGCCTGCGATTGGAGCTAAGAGCGCCTTGCCTTAATTTATGCTTCCCGTACAACAAGAACACAAACTTAATGAAAAATGGTATTACACTACTGTATTACATCGCTGTAGCTATATTTATACTGATACAATCCAGCCAAATTTATCTTCACGAGTACCGTATTGAATACCCGTTAACTCATCATAGAGCGTCGTAGCAACATCACCTGTTTGATTATTATTAACCACATAGTCTTTGCCTTTAAAGCCAAGTTTTCCAACAGGTGAAATTACCGCTGCAGTACCACAACCAAAAACCTCTGTTATTTTTCCGCTGTCAATATCAGCTAATATTTTTTCAATATCTAAACGCTGCTCGCTCATTTCATAGCCTAAGGTTGGAGCAAGTTTCAAAATAGAGTCTCGGGTAATTCCAGGTAAAATACTCCCACTAAGCTCTGGTGTAACAATGTGTTTGTTTTCATAAACAAAACATATATTCATTGCTCCCACTTCTTCAACGAATTTCCCCTCAACCGCATCTAGCCATAAAACTTGAGAATAGCCCTGTTTAATCACTTCTTCAGAAGCGTAAAGACTGGCTGCATAATTGCCACCAGTTTTAGCTTCACCAACGCCACCTTTAACCGCTCGGCGATATTCATCAGCAACATATACAGAGATAGGCGTTAAGCCGCCTTCAAAATAACTTCCAGCAGGGCCTGCGATAATAAAATGACAGTACTTAGTACTAGCACCTAAGCCAAGTTTTGCACTTGTTGCTATCATTGTTGGGCGAATATAAAGCGAGGCACCTTGCTGATCTGGCACCCAGTCTTGATCAAGAGAAACTAAGGTTTTTATTGCCTCAAGATGTAGGTTTTCATCAACTTCAGGCATCACCATACGCTTAGCTGAACGATTAAAGCGTTTCACATTTTCCATAGGGCGGAATAAATTAATGCCGCCATCAGCCTTTCGATAAGCTTTAAGCCCTTCAAATATTTCCTGACTATAATGAAAAACCGCTGCAGATGGATCTAATGATAGAGAATGATAAGGGCTCACCAAAGCATTATGCCACCCTTTACCTGGTTCAAAGTTTTGAGTAAACATATGATCACAAAATGTTTCTCCAAAGCTAAATTTTTCAGGGCAAGCCTTACGTTGGCTAGGTTCAAGCGGCTTTATTTCTATCGACATAGTTTTTCCTATTCATTCAATGCTTTTAAATGTTTATCACTTATTATTTGAATTTGCGTTTTACATTAATTCAATACTATATTGAGGCGATAATTACCCTATACATTTCGCTAACGCACTCATATAGCTATATAACCTCAGCTCGGCTTAACAAATGCTTCTCTAGTAGCTATTTTCCTTGCTTATATTTAGAACTAAAGTAGAAAAGCTATCAAGCTAGAGAGATAATAAAATAATTTTTATATTTCAGTTTGTTAAATATCTCTTAAACCGAATTCAGGTTATATATTCTAACACTGCATACTTTCTTTAATATAATTTTTTCAACTGTTTCTCACTTAAAATTTAAGCTTCTTTTAATAGATGTCAGAAAATCAATTAAATATAACATGCAAGCGATTAATTTATGTCACTAAAAATCAAAAAAGATAACGCTTTATAACAAATGAAATAATTATTTACCCGTTTGGTGCTATATCAGGTACATAAGAAAAATAGGAATAGAAAAAGCCGAACAACCTACTACAACTAACCAATGCGTAATAGGTTATTCAGCTCAGTTAGCATAATAAAATATGCTACTCAACACTCAAACTATTGAAAAATACAGCTTTGCTAAATTGAACTTTTATTTTTTACATTAACAGTTAAAAAGTTAGTGTCAGATAATAGTTCTATACTCAATTTTAATTGTTCTTCGATATCATTTATTTGGCTGACTGAGCTGCATAATGCCTCTGCACGTTGTTCTATTTTTTCACCACGAGATTCCATTTCATGTTCAATTGTCTCACCAAATTCTTCCATACGTGTCTCGAGGGCATTAGTGTCACCACCAGAAAAAAGCATTTCTTGGCCAACAGCAATAAGTAAGCTCCCCATCGAGTTTTGAATAGTTGTTTCCACTAACGATTCAATCCGCTGTTCAAATTCTTCACCGAAAAACTGATCGCCGTCAAAACCATTTTCATCAAATGTGATAGTTTTATTTTCATCAAATTTCACTTTAATCTCTGAGCGTAATTTTCCTAGCTCTGTAGTCAACTGACCACCAACTTCATTACCCTCTCCCAATAATTCGTTGAACGCAAGGTTAACTCCATCTACCGCAAGATCCATAGCATCTAATGCTATATTTTTAACTTCAGGCACTATGGTTCTAATACTATTTGAATATTGTGTCACCAATGCTTGCTGATCGTTATTTAAAGAAATTTTTTCATTATCAATATATAAATCATTATTATTAACTATTTTATAAAGTGTCTTTTGGTGTTCAGTAAAAGATAATGTGTCGTGAGAAATACTAATGCCGCCATCTAAGTCAACATTACATGAGTCTGTTGAAAAAGATGCATCATGCGAAAATGCCGATGTAGAGGCTAATATAATTGACGTTGCTAATAGTGTTTTCATTTAGCTTTCCTTGAATATTATAAATTGAAGTTATTTACCTTATATCAATTCTAATGCCAATATTTTTTTAATTACTTTTCAATAACTTAAAGTGTTAACTAAAAAGTTTAAGAATACTAAAATTAAAGTTTTGGTTAAATAAACTAATAATATGGTTATTTAACCACTAGTTATATCATTTATATTAACCTTGTAATCTTCTTGTGCACAGGAAAAATAAATCAAGGCAAGGCGCTCGATTGAGCAATAGTTGGCTATTGGGATTGTGAGCAACGTAGGCTTGGAGTATGCCAATCAGCACAAGTGGGCGATAATTTAGTGAAATTGGTATTATCCCATTGTTCCATCAAAAATTAAAAATAAGATAAAAAAAAACCAACCCTAAGGTTGGTTTTCTCTAGCCTAAGCTAATGTGGCGGACGCGGCAGGAGTCGAACCTGCGACCGCCTGGTTCGTAGCCAGGTACTCTATCCAGCTGAGCTACGCGTCCGCAATAAATCAGTATTTTATATCCCGTTAATAAGATAGCGAACTGGTTCGTAGCCATTAACACTAGACAACCTATCCAGCTAAACTACGTATTCACAATAAATCAGTATTTTATATCCCGTTAATAAGATAGCGAACTGGTTCGTAGCCATTAACACTAGACAACCTATCCAGCTAAACTACGTATTCGCATACTAAAAACTTATTTAACCAGCCTTAATAGTAGCTGCTCTTCATTGCTTTGCCACTTTAACTAAAAGAAAAAGTGGCGGACGCGGCAGGAGTCGAACCTGCGACCGCCTGGTTCGTAGCCAGGTACTCTATCCAGCTGAGCTACGCGTCCGCAATTAATCATTTTTACATTCCGATAAAAGAATGGCGGTGAGGGAGGGATTCGAACCCTCGATCCGGGATAAACCAGATACTCCCTTAGCAGGGGAGCGCCTTCGGCCACTCGGCCACCTCACCAACGGGGCGAATAATAATGGATATGAAAAATATGTCAAACAATTTTTTAGCTTTTTATCTGCTTTATTAACTGTTTGCCGAGAAATCGCCCAACTCGCTTGTTTTTCCAGCATCATTTCGTATTTTTTTACTAAAACAAGTGAAGATAATTTAAGAGTGACTATTGAAAAGCGCCAATAAAAAAGTCGACCGAAGTCGACTTTTTTATTTAAAACGTATTACCCGATGGCTCGCCTTCGCCTTTTTCAGATTGTATTCGCATATAAATTTCTTCGCGATGCACTGAAACTTCTTTCGGTGCATTTACACCAATGCGCACTTGATTACCTTTTACGCCTAAAACCGTTACGGTGACTTCATCACCAATCATTAAGGTTTCGCCTACTCTGCGCGTTAATATTAACATTCTATTTTCCTTTTCTTTAAAACGGGATCCACTAATTTATTAAGCTAGTATAAATTTAGTTCAAACTTTGGCATTTCGCACTAAAAAATGTAATTAATTATTAAAAATAATTACTTAAGCCACTTTTAGCGTAACCATCCAGATAAACACCACTTTATATGAATGCTTACAAACAGCTTAAATGCACTTTTGTACGAGTTACTACCAATAGACTATATGTTAACAAGCTTCTGTATGCTAAGCACTCAAAAATTTAACTATTTTAATATTTATTAGCATGATTATTCGGATGCCTATATTTCATAATATTTACATTTAAAAGTAGCTCTAATAAAAAAGGAACGTAAACGTTCCTTTAAAATTTCATGTGCTTTTAAATAAATGTTACGACAGTTTTTCAGTTAACCAAGGTGTAACACTGACTAATGCACTAGCGATGTTTTCTGGTTGGCTACCACCTGCCTGCGCCATATCAGGACGACCACCGCCTTTACCACCGACTTGTTGTGCAACAACATTAACAAGTTCACCCGCCTTTACACGGCCAACAAGATCTTTAGTTACACCGGCAATTAACCCTACTTTGCCATCGTTAGCTGTAGCAAGCATAATAATGCCTGAATTCATTTTCACTTTTAATTCATCAACCATGCCACGTAAGTCTTTTGATGGCACATTGTTTAATTCAGCAACTAAGCAATTAACACCGTTAATGTCTACCGCTTGTGAAACTAAGTCAGCTCCTGCTTGCGCAGCTAGCTGTTGTTTAAGGGCCGTTAACTCGCGTTCTAATTGTTTATTACGACCAACAAGCTGGTCAACTTTATCGGTAACATTAGCAACATCACTTTTAACCGAATGCGCAATTGTAGATAGCGTATTCTCTTGGCTGTCAATAAAGGCGAAGGCAGCTTCGGCAGTAACGGCTTCAATACGCCTAACGCCTGCCGCAATACCTGACTCTGAGATTATTTTTAAGAGCCCTATTTCACCTGTACTATTTACATGAACACCACCACAAAGTTCGGTTGAAAAGCCACCGAGGCTAACAACACGCACTTCATCATCATATTTTTCACCAAATAATGCCATTGCACCTTTTGCTTTCGCCGCTTCTATTTGCATTAATTCTGTATCACGTTGATGGTTTTTACGAATTTCACCATTAACCAAGCGCTCTACCGCTTTTAACTCTTTAGCGGTAACACCTTCAAAATGTGAGAAGTCAAAGCGTAGCTTTTCATCATCAACTAAAGAGCCTTTTTGAGTGACATGATCGCCCAGCACTGTTCTTAAAGCCGCATGTAATATATGCGTAGCGGTATGATTTTTTACAATCGCTTGGCGGCGTTCTACATTAATTTGTGCATTTACACGTGCGTTTAACTGCATTGTTGTTCTAGCAATACCTTTATGTGCAAACGCATTGCCAATTTTTACTGTGTCTGATACTTCAAACACGCCCTGCTCAGTGGTAATTTGCCCACTGTCACCGACTTGCCCACCAGACTCAGCATAAAATGGCGTGTTATCTAAAACAATAACGCCCTGCTCACCGTCTACTAATTGTGAAACATTCCCTTCATTATTAAATAACTCGATCACCGTCGCTGAGAATTCTACGTTGGTATAGCCTTTAAATGACGTGGTTTTAGCAGATGTTAGTTGCTCGTTGTAGTCTGTTCCAAATTGACTCGCTTGTTGAGCACGCTCTCGCTGCTGCTTCATTGCAACATTAAAGCCCTCATGGTCAATTTTAAGTTCTCGTTCACGTGCAATATCAGCCGTTAAATCAGCTGGAAACCCATAAGTGTCATAAAGTTTGAAAACATCGTTACCCGAAATTGTATCGCCTGTTAATTGCGATAAAATATCTTCTAGTAATGCCATACCGCGATCTAACGTTCGGCTAAATTGCTCTTCTTCGATACGCAATATTTTTTCAATAATAGCTTGTTGGCTAACAAGCTCTGGGTAAGCGTCACCCATTTGTGTAACTAATGAAGCAACTAACTGATGGAAGAAATGAGACTTCGCTTCTAATTTATGTCCATGGCGAACCGCGCGACGTATAATACGGCGCAATACATAGCCTCGCCCTTCGTTTGACGGCATTACGCCATCAACAATTAAAAAGCTACATGAACGAATATGATCGGCGATTACGCGTAAAGACTTATGCTCAAGATCATTACACGCAAGCAAAGTAGCGGTGTCTTTAATTAAGCCTTGGAAAATATCAATTTCGTAGTTGCTATGCACGCCTTGTAAAATAGCAGCAATTCGCTCTAACCCCATACCTGTGTCTACAGAAGGTTTAGGTAATGGGTTCATTGCACCGTCTGCTTGACGGTTAAATTGCATGAAAACAATGTTCCAAATTTCAATGAAACGATCGCCGTCTTCGTCTGGTGATCCTGGAGGGCCACCAAATATATGCTCACCATGATCATAAAAAATTTCACTGCATGGTCCACAAGGCCCTGTATCGCCCATTGACCAGAAGTTATCTGATTCATATTTTTTACTGGCTGACTTATCACCAATACGAATAATTTTATCTGCAGGTACACCTATTTTATCAGCCCACAATTGATAAGCCTCGTCATCAGTTTCGTACACCGTTACTAATAACTTTTCTTTTGGCAAACCTAATACTTGCGTTAAAAACTCCCATGCATAAGAAATGGCGTCTTCTTTGAAGTAATCACCAAAACTAAAGTTACCTAACATTTCAAAAAAGGTATGGTGACGAGCGGTGTAACCTACATTCTCAAGATCGTTATGTTTACCGCCAGCTCGTACGCAGCGCTGAGAAGATGTTGCTCGAGTGTAGCTGCGTTTTTCAGCACCTAAAAACACATCTTTAAATTGCACCATACCGGCATTAGTAAATAATAATGTGGCATCGTTACCTGGCACTAAAGAGCTACTAGGTACTATTTGATGTTGTTTGGAGGCATAAAAGTTTAAAAATGCCTGACGCAATTCGGCACTGGTTTTCATCATGGGTATTTCCACTCGAGTTAATTTTAAAATGGTTCTATTTCAGTGTTTAATGCCGTGGTTATTTCATCACTTGAAAAACCACGGTACTGAAGAAATCTTATTCTTTTTGCTCTATCTTTTTGGTCGCGAATTACACTGCAACCAAAACGTTTTTGATAAGCACATGTTGCTTGATGATACCAGTCTACATGTTGCTCTTGCTTAGCCAGTATAATCGTTTGACTATCAAGCCCTTTCTGCTTTAATTCATTTTCAATAAAGCGCCAGCCATAACCTTTATTTACGCGTTGACGTATTACACTTTCAGCAAATCGTTCATTGCTAAGATAATCTTTAGCTAATAAATAATTGATAACCTCAGTAAAATCTTCTGATGGGTAATCACGCAATAACAGCTTATTTTTCAGTTCTTTTATCGAATGTTCTCGTCGCGATAAAAGGTCAACCGCCGTGTGTAAAATAGCTTTATTCAAAAGAGAATTTATTATTGATAGTTTTAGGCCGCTATTTTACCCATAAAGCAATAAAAATAACCAGTAAAAGTCACTAAAAGAGAAGTAATCTGAATAACTTTTTACTTTCTGCCTAGATTCGAGCAAAATAGAGAAAATAGCCTGATAACCATCAATAAAAACAGGGAACAGTATGAAGGAACAGTTAAGCAACCTTTATCGTTTTTTTATCTTGATAATACTCGCAGCTACCGTGCAAGCATGTGGTAGTGACACCCCCGATCCTAAAGCAGGGTTTTCTATTTCGGTTGATACCGAAAGTATCAATTTATCGAATGAATTTTTACAGCCATCAGAAGACACTATTGCTATTACGGTTAACTTTACCGGTAATGGCCTACTCTTAGGCTATGCGCCAGACGCTTCCCCTGTGCCATGGTTAAATTTTAAGACGGAGAATGTTACAGCAAGTTCGGCAACGGTCATTGTTGAGCTGGTTAATGTCGAAAACATTCTTGCTAATTTATATAAAACTAAACTTAGGCTTTCAACCGGTGATGTTAGTAATACCGCGTTGGTGCATAAAGATATTGATATTTCTCTGCTTATTTGGGAAAAATTAAACTTCAGCGCAACCTTGGGTGAAGCCGCCATAGCAAGCCAAACCGTAGACATAAATTTAGATAGTGCCGATTGGACCTTTAGTAGTGATGTAGAATGGCTTACGGTTGAGCCGTTAACCATTAATGGTAAAACTACGCTTACTGTTAGCCCTGTTCTTACCGAGTTTACTCAAGCTAACTTATACCAAGGAAATATTACCATTACTGAAAATTCAAGCGGTGATGTTGATGTTATACCCGTAGACTTAGGGGTAGATAACCTTTATATAGTGCCAAGCCAAGAAACAGTCGCTTTCACCAGCACCTTAAATACCCAAGCCCTAACGCAAACACTTAATATAACATCAAACAGCACTACTGCTGTTAATTGGCAAGCAAGTAGCAATGTGCCATGGTTACTACTTGAACAAACAGAGTCAAATAGCTTAATGATTTCTGTTGATCAAGTTAATATGCCTACAGAAGCATTAAATAATGCTGTTATTACCGTACACCCTATCGATAACCCTGCTGTCATCTCGGCTGAAATTGCTGTTTCGCTTTACCATAGCTCTTTAGAAACTAAAACAACGGTACTTGATGAATTAACCTTAAATAACAAGGCATTAATAGCAGCTGTAAATGCGCCTTATTTTTACACTGCTGTAGCTAATGAACTACGAACTTATCATCAATATACGGGTGAGTTAATTGCTACGCTCTCAATTTCACCCGATGAAAGTACCTTAGAGCAACTTATTCTTCATCCTGATGGTGACATACTGTTAGCAAAGGCTGAAGTAACGACAATTAACGACGATGACACAACTACAACGACAACTCATCGCTATAAAATTAATTTAACTAATAGCACCTATGAGGAACTCGTTGACAGCACTATTCAATATGAGCCACTTAGCTTTGTTACGTTTGCAGGCCGACATTTTGTAATAACGCAAGCGCTAGAATTTGCTGATGCTAATTTACAGCGGTTATCTTGGGATAATGAAAATGCCTTTTTTATTAATTTGCTCGATCAAGCTAGCAACACAGATGATTTATATGTATTAGACGCAAGCACCGCGACCTTTAAAACGATAACCGCGCGAGTAAACGACTTTACTACCAGTAAAATAATTCCAACAATAACAAGTGAGTACCGCCCAGAGTCATTACCTGAAACAAGTGGGATTTCAGCGTTTGTTGTTAATGATAACGCATCCGCTTTATTTCTTATTAGTGAGACAAGCGAATGGATCACCTTTGACGGTGAAAGCTATATCGACCAAGGACTACTCACCCAGGCTGAAAATAATACCGCTTTAGCCATTAATAAAGACAAGCATGGTAATATTGCTTTCACTCGCTACGATCCTGCCATTGATAAAGGCATTGTCGTTGATGTTTATGACGCTCAAGGTAGTAAAAGAAACAGCACACTTACTGGTGGTCAAGTACCTCAAGCTATACGCATTAGCCATGACAGCAAGCAACTAATAATTCAAACCAATGAACAAGTAGAGTTAGTACCACTAGATACCGTTAGTGTATCAGCAAAAAGTTTTGAATTTTTAGCAACTTTTGGTGACTCAAATATTACTGAGCAAACATTTACTATTAATAATGTTAGCGAGCAATGGCAAGCCACTAGCAACGTAAATTGGCTAACATTAACGCCGAACAATGTAGATGGGCAAGCAGGTTTAACCCTTACTATTGACACCAATAACATTACAGGTTGGGGACTATTTACTGGCGTAATAACAATTACCGACCCAGCAACAGGTAATAATATTCAATTAGTTGTAAAACTCGCTATTGACGAAATACGCTTATTTGCCAATTACCCTGCACTAAGTTTTGATCAACAATTAGATCGTTCGTCGCTCACCCAAACCGTTAGCATATTAACCAATAAAAACGTGAGTGTACCTTGGCAGGCATCGAGCAACGTTAACTGGTTAACACTTACTGAAAACTTAACTGACAATACGCTAACCGTAACAGTAGACCCTAACAAAGTAAGCACCAACGGCCTACATTATGCTGAAATTACTTTATCTCCTCTTAGCATTGACGATAGTTTAACAGGCACAATTGCGGTTAGCTTTAATAAAGGTGACTTTGACAGTACTCTTAAGTCTGAGATCACTATTGAGGATGTAACCCCAAATAGCAGTGCTATAGTGTTAGATCCATTACGTCCTTATCTATATGTTGCTCAGCTCGATAAAATAGATGTATTTAATGTTATTGACGGCAATAAAGTGAGTTCAATTCAATCACCATTAGCAGATGTAGACTTAACTAACTTAGTCATTCACCCTAACGGTTCAATTCTCCTTGCCTCTAATATTGAAACTTATATAAATGAGCAAGATGAAGAGCAGACACGTGTTAATCATTATCAAATTAACCTTACTACTTTTGAGATAACACAGCTAGATGATGAAAAAATAGACTTAACTTATCGACCTAACAATATAGAGATAGTACAAGGGAAAGCCATTGTTGTAAGCCAAGCAATGGAATACGCTAATATGTCACTTCAAGTACAGTTTTGGGATAGCGGTAATGCATTTTTAAGCACTACAATTCATAAAACTCCTAACACTGATAGTGTACTGGCCTATAACAATAACAGTGCTTCAATTATTGAAAGTAACTTGTCCGTTAATACCTTTGCAGAAAAAACGATTAGTGCAGGTACTAAGGGCAGCTACTTCAACCCTAATTTCTTGCTTTATGGTTTAAGTCATTTTACTACTAGCAACAACGGCCTTGAATTATATACGGCAAACCCTATCAGCGAATGGGCAACCTCTATTGATAAAAGTTATGTCGATAATGGGACGCTGCCCTCTTCACAAACATTAGCAACAATCAAAGTTGTTACCGACAGTGCTGATAATAGCTACGTTTATCGAAAAAGTTTTCTTAACGGCTATGGAGAAGCTCATACATTCACTCAATATGATGCTCAGCAGCAACAAACATCGTTTGCTGCATATTCTGCAGGCTCAAATGACGCTTATATTTCAATAAATTACCATCGATTAATACACTTTAATGGTACAGCATTAGTGATTGATTATATTAACCAATAAAATATACCGTCACATAGGCTAATTAGAGTTGTTTGCCTTTAATTAGCCTACTAAATTAAATCTAACGCTATTTGCTGTTGAGCGATACTTTCAGGTTCACTTAACCCTATATGCACACCTAATAGCCTTACCGCCTTGCCATTTCCTCTTGCGAGTGCCTCGTTAAGTAACGTACTAAAAATTTCATCGTCATAAGCATGAAATTTAAATTCTTTCGTGGTTTGATGAAAGTCTTTAAACTTAACCTTTACACCAAGTTTACTTATTTCTCGCGTTTCAATATAACGCTGTGCTCTTCGTTTAAGCTCAGGTATCAATGTTTCATACATGTAGTGGCTTAGCGCGTTTACATCACAAATGTCATCCGCAAACGTATGTTCAACGCCAACCGACTTCCTAATACGGGTGCTTTCAACCGTTCGATTATCTATACCATGACATTTTTGCCATAACGATTGTCCTAACTTTCCAAATTGAAGAATGAGTGAATGTTCATCTGCGGCAAGAATATCTTTCCCCTGCTCAAAGCCACTTTCTTTTAGTTTTTCAAAAGTAACTTTACCTACGCCCGGAATTTTATTTAAAGCCATTGTGTGAATAAAATTAGCAACATCGGTAGGCGGAATGACATATTGGCCATTCGGCTTATTAAGATCTGAAGCCACTTTAGCGAGAAATTTAATAGGAGCAATACCTGCAGATGCCGTTAAATTAAGTTCGTTAAAAATAGCACGTCGTATATCTTGTGCAATTAACGTTGCCGAGCCATTAAATAATGCACAATCGCTAACATCTAAATACGCTTCGTCGAGAGAAAGCGGTTCTATTTTATCGGTATACCGTTCAAAAATTTCTCGAAGGTGGTTACTTATTGATTTATATACTGCCATTCGACTTGGCACTATCAATAAATGAGGGCATTTTCTTAATGCAACGCTATTAGGCATAGCTGAACTAACACCATACTGCCGGGCGATATAATTACAAGTAGACAAGACCCCTCGTGTATGTGCTTTTCCACCGACAGCTACGGGTTTCCCTGCTAATTCAGGATTATCTCTAATTTCAACAGAAACATAAAAAGCGTCCATATCAACATGTATAATTTTTCGTAATGGCTTCATAGTGATTAACAATCAACCAGGGCTGTATATAAATACAGTTTACGTGATTTTAAATGAATATCAACGATAAAGTTAACTTCACATTTTAGGCATGATCAGTTAATTTATGCTGCTATTTTGTGACTAATTTACAGACCTTATGAATAAATATTTTTTCTTGCCTAAAATTCTTATTTTACTGATCACTTTACTTGTTAGCTCCATAGTGAATACCGCTGCGGCTCACACCATTGAAAAAAGTCACGCTGATCTGCGTTTATTACCAAATAATCAATATACCCTCACGTTAACGATTGATGTTATTCATTTAGCTAAAGACGGTATTGATTTTAAAGGAACGGATACTGAATTAATTGACACACTTGAACAATTATCATTGCTTGAAAGCAAAAGATTACTCGATAATATTAGACAGTCTATTCAAAAAAATAGCGTTGTTTACTTCAATGATAAGCCAAGCAATTTACCCACTTTTTCAGGATTAAGTGTCGCAGAATTCAAGCACTCACTCACCAGTATAAATAATTACCATCTGCCAATAACATTAACTGGAACAATGCCTATAAATAGCCAAAACATGGCATTTCGTTTTGCCCCTGAATTAGGCAATGTGGTATTAACAATTTCAAAACCGACAAAGTATTTAATATCTACGGCAGTAAAAAGCCAAACCATTAATATTACTTCAACTACCAATGTTAATAACGATGCAAGCACATTAAACACCTTTGTAGAATATCTCTATCAAGGAATAGTTCATATTGTTCCTAAAGGGCTAGACCACATTCTTTTTGTATTGGCACTTTTTTTATTAGCTCGTAAAACATCAACATTACTTTGGCAAGTAAGTGCATTTACACTCGCCCATACCATTACGCTAGCGCTTGGTATTTTTAATGTGGTTAGCTTACCAAGTGAAATAGTTGAACCCTTAATTGCGCTTTCAATTGCTTATATCGCCATTGAAAACATCTATCAAAAGAAGTTAACACGTTGGCGATTACCTTTAATATTTGCGTTTGGTTTACTCCACGGCTTAGGCTTCGCGTCAGTTTTACTCGAATTAGGTTTGCAACAGCAGCAATTTATCACGAGTTTGGTCGCGTTTAATATTGGTGTAGAGTTTGGACAATTAAGTGTTGTACTAGCTGCTTTTGCTATGCTTGGCTGGTTTTATAAGAAAGATTGGTACCAACAGCGCATCGTTACCCCGTTAAGCCTATTAATTGCGGTTGTTGGCCTATATTGGTTTGTAGAAAGAATTATTTAATTATCGCTTTATATCATTTTCATTACGCTTGTAATTTTGTTGTGCGTAGGAAAAACAAATCAAAGCAAGGCGATCGGTTGAGTAATTGCTGACTATTGGGATTGGGAGTTACGCAGACTTGCCGTATGTTAAGCAGCACAAGTGGGCAATAATTTAGATAGGTATTATTATCAGCAATAAAAAACCGCATCATTGCGGTTTTTTATTCACCATTTAAATTAGCTTAAATATTTTTAATGCTAATTTGATCTTTTTCAGCAGCTAAGCGCTCTCTTTCTTGACGCTTTTCACATGGATTATCGCAGTTACATGCTTTTTCAATACCGATTGAACCTAAGCCTCCGCAACTTCCTGCTAATGTTTTATTCTGTACAATATAGCCAATTGCCATTGCGACAGCGATCACCAAAAAGAAACCTAGTGTTAATAAAAAAATTGTCATTGTAAAACCTTAAAATTAGCCATTTAACAAGCAAGCGTATTATACCCGCTACATTACTTTAAGTATTGCATAAATTGCTCTGTACTTTGCTCCACAAAACCATTTTCTGTTTTCGCAATAATATAAGCCGCTAATTGATGCTGTTTCGCAAATGCTAGCGCTTTTTCTTCACCCATTACCATCATCGCGGTAGATAAGCCGTCAGCAGTCATAGAAGATGGATGGATCACAGTAACAGACACTAACTTATGATTAATTGGCTTACCCGTATCAGGATCAATAATATGTGAAAAACGCTGTCCATCAACTTCATAATAGTTACGATAGTCACCTGAAGTTGCTACCGCATTGTCTTTCGGCACAATAATTTGTTGGACAGCACGTTCAGTGCTAATGGGCTTTTCAATGGCAACATGCCACAATTCGCCCGTATGTTTAAAGCCTTTAAGGCGCATTTCACCACCAATTTCGACCAAATAATTATGAATGCCCTCTTTTTCAATTAGCTCAGCAACAATGTCTACACCATAGCCTTTAGCTATTGTTGAAAGATCTATATATAAATCTGGTATTGATTTAGTTAGTTTTCCTTCGACTAACGACAGGTTATTTAAACCGATGCGTTTACGCGTTGCAGCAAGCACCTCTGCTGTAGGGACAGTTTCTGGTTGATACTCAGGTCCAAAACCCCACAAATTAACCAAAGGTCCTACGGTTACATCAAGCTTCCCTCCACTTAAATGACCTAAGCGGATCGCTTCTTGAACAACACGCGCTAAACCAATAGAAACCTTCGTTGGTGTTAACTCAGTAGATTGATTAATAAGTGATAATTCTGAATCAGGAATATACGTCGACATTTCTCGGTTAAGTTGTTTTAACTCAGTATCAATTTTTTGCTGTAATTCTTTTGTATCTACAACATTTTGATCAACAATAACTTTAATATGATAAGTTGTTCCCATAGTTTTTCCTTGTAACAACACTTCATTTCTCATTGTGTCGTTACTCGGAAAGCAACCAGATAACGTTAAAAATAGCAGCAATAAACTCGCTGATTTGATTAGCTTCATAATGAAATATCCAAAAAATTTTATTTATCTAAATGACCTTTCTAGGTTCTAGGTTCTAGGTTCTAGGTTCTAGGTT
>JBMZCX010000033.1:0-29945 GCA_049613795.1 Thalassotalea sp.
CCCCATCATTATGAGTGATGTGCTCTAACCAGCTGAGCTATGTAGCCTTTCCAACTCGCCTCTCAGCAAGTGGCGCGTATTATGCAAATCTGCTTGGCCTACGTCAACCGTTTTTTTTCAAAAAAAGGAGACTTTTTTACTGTTCGGCTAAACTATCACCATTTTGTACGTATTACACGCGAAAAATCGCTGTTTGAAGTGAAACATATTTGTAGATAGGTATATTTCTGCTTAACTTCCATCATTTCAATGTACAACTTTTTAAATGAATAACCATTAAAAAAGGCTGCTGAAATGAATTCAGCAGCCTTTTTAGATAGCTTAATAGTTCTTACTTAATTAACGAGCGACTATACGTTAAACCTAAAATGCACTACGTCACCGTCTTGTACAAGGTAGTCTTTACCTTCTAAGCGCCATTTGCCTGCTTCTTTAGCGCCTGATTCACCGTTAAACTCAATAAAATTATCATAGCTAACCACTTCGGCTCTAATAAAACCTTTTTCAAAATCTGTGTGAATAACACCTGCTGCTTGTGGTGCGGTTGCATTTTGCTTAACAGTCCATGCACGTACTTCTTTAACACCTGCGGTAAAATATGTTTGTAAATGCAATAAACCGTAACCTGAGTTAATTACACGGTTTAGTCCGGGCTCTTCTAGCCCCATTTCAGCCATAAACTCAACACGGTCCTCATCATCCATTTCTGAAAGCTCGCCTTCAATTTCAGCACAAACAGCAACCACAACAGCGCCTTCTTTGTCTGCAATGGCTTGAACAATGTCTAAATAAGGATTATTTTCAAAACCGTCATCATTTACATTAGCAATGTACATGGTTGGTTTAATCGTTAAAAAGTTTAAATAGGCAACTGCGGCTTTTTCTTCTTTCGACAAGTCTAGTGAGCGTACCATTTCACCGTCTTCAACGTGCTTTAGAATTTTTTCTAATACAGGCACTTCAAATTTAGCGTCTTTATCGCCGCCTTTTGCACGCTTAGCTTGGCGTGTAATTGCACGTTCGGCGGTATCCATATCAGCTAATGCTAATTCAGTATTAATAACATCAATATCATCAGCAGGGTCAATTTTATTAGCAACATGAATAATATTGTCGTTTTCAAAGCAGCGAACCACATGGCCAATAGCGTCTGTTTCACGAATATTGGCTAAAAATTTATTACCAAGACCTTCTCCTTTTGATGCACCCGCAACAAGGCCTGCAATATCAACAAATTCCATTGTTGTGGCTAATACCCGCTCAGGTTTTACAATGTCTGCAAGTTTATCTAAACGTGGATCAGGAACGGGAACAACACCTGTGTTTGGCTCAATGGTACAAAAAGGAAAGTTTGCGGCTTCAATACCCGCTTTTGTTAACGCATTAAATAGTGTTGATTTGCCCACGTTGGGTAAGCCAACAATGCCACATTTGAAACCCATGATAATTACCTATAAGTTATTACGCTCAGTGCCTAAGCTTGAGCTTTAAAAGAGTGTAAACGGTTTTGTGCTTTTTTAAGGTCATCTTTTTGCCAAAGGTCAAAACAACGACTTGCTTCATCGATACTTTCTTCGATTAAGCGTTGTTCGTTTGCAGGAGCTTTACCTAGTACATGACCTGTTACACGATCGCGATGACCTGGGTGGCCAATACCTATTCGCAAACGATAAAATTCTTTGTTATTTGCCATACGAGCAATAATATCTCGCAGGCCATTATGTCCACCATGTCCGCCACCTTTTTTTATTTTGCAAACACCTGGTTCCATGTCTAACTCGTCGTGTGCAACAAGTATGTCTTCAACAGGAATTCGAAAGAAATTAGCTAAAGGCGCTACGGCTTGGCCGCTACGATTCATAAATGTGGTGGGTATTAATAGGTGAACAGTTTCACCGCCGATCTGACCTTTGCCATAAAGGCCAAAGTATTTTTTTTCAGGTCTGAGGGAAATATTATTACGTGAGGCAAGTTCTTCAACGAACCATACGCCAGCATTATGACGTGTTTTTGTATATTCGGGGCCTGGATTACCCAGGCCCACAACTAGCTGAATAGTCATCTAAGGATAAACCTTAAATTACGCTTCAGTAGTTTCTTCTTCAGCTTCATCAGCGTCGTCAGCTTTGCCTTTAGGAGCATTAGCAGTAACAACAGCTAAATCATGGCTTTCGCCTTTAGCTAGTTCATCAGAAGTTACACCTTTAGGTAAAGTGATGTCTGATAAATGAAGAGTTTGACCTACTTCTAAATTAGCAATATCTACTTCAATAAACTCAGGTAAGTTTTTTGGTAAACAGCTAACTGCGATTTCAGAAACATGGTGAGCAACAGTTGCACCAGTTTTTGCAACAACATCTTCATTAGTAAAGTGTACAGGAACGTTAGTATGTACAGCATGAGTTGCATCGATGCGGATGAAATCTAAGTGCATGATCAATTGCTTGAACGGGTGACGCTGCATGTCTTTGATTAAACATTCAACAGGCTTGCCGTCAACATTTAATGTTAAAACATGTGAGTAAAATGCTTCTTCTTGTTGTGCACGGTAAACCTTGTTGTGCGCTAATGTTAAAGAAACAGGCTCTTTGCCTTCACCGTAAAGGATTGCTGGAACTTTATCCGCGTGACGTAGGCGGCGGCTCGCACCTTTCCCTAAATCAGTACGTACTTCAGCATCCAAAGTAAAAATATTAGTCATGGTTTAATACCTAATTTTAATAAAAAATGGGGTTGCTTTTTGCGACCAAAAACAACCAGTAATGTTTTTTTAGCTGTGCAATAAAAATTGCCAGATAAAAAACGCGCGCAATGTTACCACTTCACCATTCACAATGCCAATAAAAGCCAGAATAAAATAAAAAAAGCAGCCACTATCGTTTAGATAGTGGCTGCTTGTTAGGTATTTACATTATGGTATCTATTTCATCAGAAGAATAGATAAGTAAAGCTGTGTTTAGTCACCAAACATGGCTGAAATAGACTCTTCATTACATACGCGACGAATAGCTTCAGAAAGCATACCGCTTAATGTTAATTGGCGTACGTTTTTAAGCTTTTTAATTTCATCAGATAATGGAATAGAGTCAGTTACAACAACTTCATCAATTACAGAGTCTTTTAAGTTTTGTGCAGCATTGCCAGACAATACAGGGTGGGTTGCATAAGCAAATACACGCTTAGCGCCATGTTCTTTTAACGCTTCAGCTGCTTTTGCTAATGTGCCACCAGTATCTATCATGTCATCAACAATGAAACAGTCACGACCTTCAACATCACCAATAATATGCATTACTTGAGCAACGTTCGCTTTAGGGCGACGTTTGTCAATAATGGCTAAATCAGCGTCATCTAATAATTTAGCGACAGCTCTTGCACGAACAACACCGCCAATATCAGGAGATACTACAACAGGGTTTTCAATGTTTTTAGCTAACATATCTTCAAGTAAAATTGGTGTACCAAAAACGTTATCTACAGGTACATCAAAGAAGCCTTGAATTTGTTCTGCGTGTAGGTCTACCGTTAATACACGGTCAACGCCAACGCTTGATAAAAAGTCAGCAACCACTTTTGCGGTGATAGGAACACGAGCACTGCGAACACGACGATCTTGGCGTGCGTAGCCAAAGTAAGGCATAACGGCAGTAATTCGTCCAGCAGACGCACGGCGAAGTGCATCAATCATCACAATTAATTCCATTAAATTGTCATTAGTAGGAGCACAAGTTGATTGAATAATAAAAACGTCAGCACCACGTACATTTTCAGTTATTTCAACGCTTATTTCACCATCACTAAAGCTACCAACCTTGGCTTCGCCTAAGGTGATATATAGACGATTTGCTATTTGCTTGGCCAATTCAGGGGTGGCGTTACCCGCAAAAATCTTCATGTCAGGCACAATCAGTTCCTCAGAAACTTATGACATTTAAATTACAACGTTCTATTACCTATATACAATTTATATGAATAACAAAGCGTTGGGTTAAGTATTACCAATACTAGTTGGCAAACGTAATAATTTCTAATTTATTTAGGGATTAATTCTTCAGTTATTTTTGCTAATTGTACTTGCAAAATCGACTGGTTAATACCTTGAGCGACAAACGATTCAACGCCTCGCGGCAATTTTGATTGAATGTGCAAAGCCTCTTTTTTGGAGTTAAAACGCGAGAATATACAAGCGCCAGTACCCGTCATTCGAGACGGCGCGTATTCTATCAACCAAGTCAGTAGCTTGGCAACCTCAGGATAGCGTTTTATTACTAGAGTTTCGCAATCGTTATGGCAACTATCAATATCGACGCTGTTATTTGTTATTTTTTTCGTGTTCCGAGGCAATTCTGGGTCGTTAAAAACAGCGGCGGTTGAAATATGTACATTAGGCTTAGCAACCAAGTACCAGTACTCTTGCGGCTGAACTGCGCTTAAGTTTTCACCTATGCCACGTGCAAATGCGGCATAACCATGAATAAAAATAGGCACATCAGCGCCCAATGTAAGTCCTAATTGGGCCAAAGTAGAAATTGGAAGGTTAAGTTTCCATAAGAGGTTTAATGCCAGTAAAACGGTTGCAGCGTTTGACGAACCGCCACCCAAGCCTCCACCCATAGGTAAGGTTTTAGCTATTTTAAGATCTGCACCCAAACGACAGTTAGCATATTGTTGCAGTAAAATAGCGGCCTTAATGATTAAGTTATCTTTATTTTCAACGCCTGCTATTGGTGTTAATAAATTAATATCACCACTGGTATTGCAGGCGATGTCAATGCTGTCACCATAATCTAAAAATTGAAATAGCGTTTCGAGTTCGTGGTAACCGTCAGCACGCTGGCCAACAATATGTAAAAATAAATTAAGCTTTGCAGGCGCAGGAAAAGTATAAAAGGGCTGAGTCACATTCACCTCGTTAGAACTGCCATTGATTAATAACCAATTTAATTGTTAGGTCTTGTTGTTTAATAGTTAAGCGTTTAGGTAAAGGGAGCCCTTTAATTTCACTGTAGTTTTGGTAACGAATTTGCCATGTTTTATCATTATAGTAACTGGTAATGGATAATGGCAGTTGCGTTTCTGGATGCAAAGTGACTTTATCACTCGAATGAAAAGGGATCGCTTTAATCCAGCTCTTTAATGCTTGAGAAGGTAACTGGTAGCCAGTAAGCGACTGCAAAATATAGTCAATATCAGTATGTTGGTAACTGTTATTATCAACATTTACTGTATATATATTATCACTTAACGTTACATCTAAAACATTTATACCTAAATACGTTGTTAAATTTAGCTGTTCTAGTGCTGTTACAGGGTTGTTTTGCCAAAAAATGTTGGCGCTCTTTCTTTCTTTACCATTAATAAACGCTATTTTCCCATTAATTTGCCAATTATTGACGGTAGTCAAGAAAGCGTTTCTATTTTTAAGGGTATAATTAGCGCTAATAGGCTGCTTGTTCAGTGTCGGTGTTGTAGTGCAACTGGTAATGAGTAATGCAATAAACAGGATCACTATTTTGTAAAAGTAGGAGGCAATGCGGCATATTGAATGGTGGTGAGCATCAGTTAGCATTATTGTTGAAGAGTATCTGCTTTCAATCATGATAAATATTTCGTAAAATTGCGCTATTGTTTTAATCATTAATAAATGTGTGTGGACTACTGTGTTTATCGCTGAGTTCTTTCGTTGCTAATAAATGCTTTTGCTAAGTGAAAAACTAACACATACCTTGATTATTGGATTATATCGTTAACTTAATGCTACGTCATTGTGTTCACATAATAAATTACTTATTAGGCTAAAAACTTTATATGTCGATTGTTGCTGTTGGAATTAATCATAAAACTGCACCTGTTGCTGTTCGGGAAAAAATTTCATTTAACCCTGATCAGTTAAGTATAGCGCTGCAGGAAATGTTACAGCATGTTCAATGTAAAGAAGCGGCAATATTGTCTACTTGTAACCGTACTGAACTTTATCTAGTGCAAGACGGCGATGTTGCCGTTACTAAAGAAAAAGTATTGAGGTGGCTAGAACAGCATCATAATGTTGCAGCATCGACCATTAGTCCTAGTTTATATTGGCACAACGACCATAAAGCCGTTAATCATATGATGCGAGTTGCCTGCGGATTAGATTCGCTAGTGCTAGGTGAACCGCAAATACTAGGGCAAATGAAACAAGCTTATAGCCAAGCTAAAGCTGCGGGTTCTATGGCGTTAGTGATGGATCGCTTATTTCAGCGTACGTTCGGTGTTGCCAAACAAGTTAGAACGGATACTGAAATTGGTGCAAGTGCTGTGTCGGTTGCTTTTGCTTCGGTTAATTTAGCCAAACATATTTTTGCTAATATTGAAAAAGCGAAAGTGTTATTGGTTGGCGCAGGTGAAACCATTGAACTTGTTGCCAAACATTTATATGAAAATAAAGTTAATAAAATTACCGTGGCTAATCGTACGCTATCACGTGCCGAAGGTATGGCGAAACAAATAGGTGCAGATGTTATAACGCTTGCACAGATCCCTGAGCGTATGGCTGATGCCGATATTGTCATTAGTTCAACGGGTTCGACGTTACCTATTATTGGTAAAGGTATGGTTGAGCACGCATTAAATAAGCGTAAACATCGTCCAATTTTTATGGTTGACCTTGCAGTACCAAGAGATATTGAAGAGCAGGTCTCAGACCTTGATGATGTATTTTTATATACAGTTGATGACTTACAAAGCATTATTGCTAAAAATTTAGAAAATCGCCGTAAAGCAGCGGTACAAGCTGAAACGATAGTGTCTAAACAAACTGACGGCTTTATGGCATGGTTACGTGGTTTAAATACACAAGACACCGTAATCAGCTATCGTAATCAATGTATGGCGGAGCGTGACGTATTACTTGAGAAAGCTTTGCAGCAGCTCGGCAGCGATAAAGCGCCTGAAGCGATTATTGCTGAATTGGCAACTAAGTTAACCAATAAGTTTATGCATGCGCCTACAAGTGCGATACAAACTGCGGCACAAGGTGGTGAACTTGATAAAATTGTTTACCTAAGAGAAATATTCGACCTTGATCAATCTAATTAACCTGCCAACTTGGTTTTCTCTCGATAAGAAGATTAATTGCAACTAGCGTTATTAATCTTTAAACTGCCGACAATTTATCATCGATGATCGTTTGTTATCATCTCTAGTTTTATCAATTAAAAGTAAGATAATTTAATGAATAACTCTGTATATCAAAAGCTTGAAGGTTTAGTTGAACGTTTTGAAGAAGTTCAAGCTTTACTGTCAGATCCTGACATCATATCAAATCAAGAAAAATTCCAAGCGTTATCAAAAGAATTTTCACAACTAGAAGAAGTTACTCAAGCATTTCATGCATTTCAAGGGGCAGAAGACGATTTTGCTACCGCTGAAGAAATGTTAAAAGATGATGATCCTGATATGCGCGATATGGCGCAAGAAGAATTCAAATCAGCGAAAAAAGCGGTTGAAGAACTTACTCACGCCTTACAAATACTGTTATTGCCTAAAGACAAAAATGATGCCCATAACTGTTTTGTTGAAATACGTGCAGGTGCTGGTGGTGACGAAGCGGCAATATTTGCTGGCGACTTATATCGTATGTATACCCGTTATTGTGAAAAGCAAGGCTGGCGTATAGAAGTAATGAACGTAAACGAAAGTGAGCAAGGTGGCTTTAAAGAAGTTATTTTTAAAGTGGCAGGCGACAGCGTGTACGGTCAAATGAAATTTGAATCAGGCGGACATCGTGTGCAGCGAGTACCTGAAACTGAATCGCAAGGGCGTGTTCATACGTCTGCTTGTACTGTCGTTGTGATGCCTGAAATTCCTGAGTCAGAGGCGATTGAAATTAATAAAGCTGACTTAAAAGTAGATACTTTTAGAGCGTCGGGTGCTGGTGGTCAGCACGTTAACAAAACGGATTCTGCTATTCGTATTACCCATATTCCAACAGGGGTTGTGGTGGAGTGTCAGGATCAACGTTCGCAACATAAAAACCGCGCGCAAGCGATGTCGGTATTACAAGCGAGATTGCAAGCAGCAGAAGATGAAAAGCGCCGCAGTGAAGAAGAGTCTTCTCGTCGTAATTTAGTTGCTAGTGGTGATCGCTCTGAACGTATTCGTACCTATAATTACCCGCAAAGCCGAATGACAGATCATCGAATTAATTTAACTTTATACCGTTTAGGTGAGGTGATGGAAGGTAACTTACAGCTAGTGCTTGACCCTATTTTGCAGGAAAACCAAGCCGATTTATTAGCGGCATTAGCAGAGCAGCACTAAGCGGCGGCTGTATTAATACAGAGTATTACTATCTATTCAGCTATGACGCCATTGTCTACTATTTCACAACTTATTAAATTGGGTGAGCAAATGCTCACGCCAATGTCTGATAGTGCCAAACTCGATAGCCAAATATTACTGGGCTTTGTGCTGCAAAAAACACCAAGCTATTTTTTAACTTGGCCAGAAAAAAAAGTTGCCGAAGCAAGCGAGCAAGCGTTTTTAAAGCTTTTAAAACGCCGAGAGCAGCACGAGCCTATTGCTTATATCGTTGGCGAAAAAGAGTTTTGGTCGATGCCTTTTAAAGTGTCACCGAGTACGCTTATTCCACGTCCAGATACCGAAGTATTGGTTGAAACAGTTTTGCAGCATCATAGTAGTGAGAGAGTTAACTGCTGTGATTTAGGTACAGGCACTGGTGCTATAGCTTTATCGTTAGCCTCTGAAAGGCCGTTATGGCAAATTGATGCTATTGATTTTAGTCAAGAAGCAGTAGCTCTTGCACAAGAAAATGCAAACAATTTGGGTTATAACGAGGTTGCTATTTACCAAAGCAATTGGTTCAGCAAAGTGAATGCTGAAAAGCGATTTAATGTGATTGTAAGTAATCCACCGTATATCGATGAAACCGACCCACATTTATCAGACGGAGACGTTCAATTTGAACCACTCTCAGCACTGGTAGCAAATAAAAATGGCTTAGGTGATATTATTGATATTGCACAAGCGGCACGGCATTTTTTAGCGATAAATGGCATGATATATTTTGAGCATGGTTATAACCAAGGCGGCGGTGTAAGAGATGTGTTAACCGACTTAGGTTATAAAAATATACAAACAATAAACGACTATAACGGCCATGAACGTATTACGTTTGGTCAACTTTTAACTCATTGATAATAATATTTTAAGGCGACAAAACCCGATGTTTAAACACTTACATATGACGCTAGCAGCAATCAGTATTTTATTATTCACTTTACGCTTTGTTTGGACGCTAATGGCATCAAAGCAGCTGTCTAAAAAGTGGGTTAAAATTGCGCCGCACATTATTGACACCTTATTACTTGTGTTAGGCATTGCCATGGCGGTTAAACTTTCGATAAACCCAGTAGAGCAACTGTGGCTAGGTGAAAAAATTCTAGCGGTTCTCGCTTACATTTTTACAGGTTATTTTACCTTAAAGCTTGCACGTAACCGTACCATGCAAATTATTGGTTACTTAGGCGCTATGGGCTGGATAATGCTGATTGTGCGTATTGCAATGACCAAAGAAAATATTCTTTTTTAAGCTTCATCTACCTTTATATTTTTGAATCTTCCCTTATATAGGGAAGATTCCCTCTTTATTTATCTATGGCATAATTTTTTGTTATTTAATCTATGAATGATCTGTTGTTATCTGAAATAAGTGCCCCTCGACGAGGGATCCTCAATCAAATTAGCTTACTTGAACACGCTATCTTTGGCGATACTAGTGACATTGATAAAGCATTAGAGCCCGTTATAGAAAGCTGTCGCGAAGCATTAAGTGAATGTGATAACTCGATGGACAAAGCTGAAGTGTTTATTAATGAAATATTTGTTGCACAATTGTTTATTGATAATACTCGTCCGCTGTGGCCAGTGTTGTCATATCAAATAGCCAGCAGTATTAATTATAAAGTTATTGCGCCCGTAGTAAAAGCGGCTGTTATTCAACACCTTGCCAATGCTTGTGAGCTTGAAACTGACATTGTTTATTTGCCTGAAAAGGTGATGGTACGTATATTGTGTGATGATGTTTACTCTATTATTTTTGACCCTATTAATGGCGAGTCGCTGAATTGGGAAGAATTAGAACAAGGTTTAGACGAGCTTGGCGGTGATCCCAGTCGTTTATCGTTAGGGCCAATGGAACAAGAATCAATTGTTGTTGAATATTTAACAGGGTTAAAAAGTAGCTTAATTAGTGAAAAATATTTTGAAAAAGCACTAAAATGCGTAGATTTGTTATTATCTATGCGGCCAGATGATCCCTTTGAGCGTCGTGATCGTGGCTTTTTATTACATCAGCTCGACTGTTTTAAAGTGGCTTACGACGATTATCAGTACTTTGTGACTCAATGTCCTAAAGATCCGGCAGCACAATTATTAAAATTACAACTTGATAATATCTCAGTAAGAGATACGGTATTACATTAAAAAATAGAAATACAAAATAATTATTATAAAAATAAAATGGAGACTTTATGACTGATGCAACATCAGCAGCGTTAGAACATGCACCAATGCTAACGAATGACGCAACAATACTCGGTATTCTGGCTATTATGCTTGGTGCGGTATTTTATACTTCGCAAAGCACTCATAGTTTTTGGAAAAAGTTTTACGGGATTGTACCAGCAGTACTCGTTTGTTATTTTTTACCTTCACTATTAAATACTTTTGATGTGGTTAATGGTGAGGAATCTAAATTATATCACGTAGCTTCTCGTTATTTATTACCTGCTTGTTTAGTGTTATTGACACTAAGTGTTGACCTTAAAGCGATAGGTAGGCTTGGTAGTAAAGCCGTAATTTTATTCTTAACAGGTACTGTGGGTATTGTTATTGGCGGCCCTATTGCATTGTTGCTTGTTTCTTCATTTGTGCCTGAACTTATTGGTGTTGATGGCCCTGAAGCTGTTTGGCGTGGTATGACGACTGTTGCTGGTAGCTGGATTGGCGGTGGTGCTAACCAAGCAGCGATGAAAGAAATATATGGCGCTGGCGATCAAATATTTTCTGCCATGGTTACTGTTGATGTAATTGTTGCTAATTTATGGATGGCCGTATTATTAATTATGGCAGGTAATGCTAAAAAAATTGATGAAAAATCAGGTGCTGATGTTTCTGCAATCACTGAGCTTAAAGAAAAAGTTGAGCAGTTTCATGCTAAACATGGTCGTATTGCCACTTTACCTGATTTAATGCTTATAGTGGCTGTAGGTTTGGGGGTTACAGGTTTTGCTCATTTATTTGCGGATATTATAACGCCATTCTTCATTGAACATTTTCCAAATTCAGCAAGGTTCAGCTTTCATAGTAAATTTTTCTGGCTGATTGTTTTTGCAAGTACTGTTGGCGTGATCTTGTCTTTTACCAAAGCTAGAAGCTTAGAAGGTGCAGGGGCTTCAAAAGTTGGTTCAGCATTTTTATATATCTTAATTGCCACTATTGGTATGAAAATGGATGTCAGGATGATTGTAGATGCACCAATATATTTCATTATTGGCTCTATTTGGATGATCATACATGCTTGTTTAATGCTGTTAGTGGCAAAATTAATTAAAGCACCACTTTTTTATATGGCAGTTGGTAGCCAAGCTAATGTTGGTGGCGCAGCATCTGCACCAGTTGTGGCTAGTGCCTTTCATCCGTCATTAGCACCTGTAGGCGTATTACTTGCTGTGTTAGGTTATACCTTAGGTACATATATGGCATGGTTCTGTGGGCAAATTTTGCAAGCAATAGGCTAAGGTAAAACATTAGGGAAAAATTATGACAATTTCATCAATAGCAGTAAACAATATTAGAGTTGCTAACGACGCACCTTTTACCTTATTTGGTGGTATGAATGTGCTTGAGTCGAGAGATTTAGCAATGAAAATTGCCGAGCATTATGTAGACGTCACTCAAAAATTAAACATTCCTTACGTGTTTAAAGCGTCATTCGACAAAGCGAATCGCTCTTCGGTGAATTCATATCGCGGACCAGGTTTAGACGAAGGATTGAAAATTTTTGAAGAGATAAAAAGCACATTTAATGTGCCTATTATTACTGATGTTCATGAGCCACATCAAGCACAACCCGTTGCGGAAGTTGTTGATATAATTCAATTGCCTGCATTTTTAGCACGACAAACAGATTTAGTGGTTGCTATGGCAAAAACCAATGCCATTATTAATGTTAAAAAACCACAATTTTTAGCCGCTCATGAAATGCGTCATATTATTAAAAAGTTTGCAGAAGCTGGAAATGAAAACGTGATGTTATGCGAACGTGGCAGCTGTTACGGCTATAATAATTTAGTGGTTGATATGCTAGCGATGGAAGAAATGAAAGATTACGCGCCCGTAATTTTTGATGCAACTCATGCTTTACAAAAACCTGGTGGACGTTCTGATTCTGCTGATGGTAGACGCGCACAAGCAGCACAGCTTGCTCGTAGTGGTATGGCATTAGGAATAGCAGGTTTGTTTATTGAGGCACATCCAGATCCTTCTCAAGCAAAGTGTGACGGCCCGTGTGCTTTGGCTCTTGATAAGCTAGCACCTTATTTAACGCAAATGAAAGCAATTGACGATTTGGTAAAAAGCTTCCCTGAATTAAATACCGATTAAAAAAAGCCTTTGAAAGAGAAAGAAAAGGGTGTGCTATTACTAGCACACCCTTTTTTATGATTTGTGTCTCATCAATTCTAGAGAAATTAATGAGACTTATACTGGCTAAAATTATTGTTAGCAATATAGTTAACCTGATCTCGGTTTAACAAATGTTTCTCTAGCAGCTATTTTTCCTTACTTCTGCGTTAAATTTACTTGCAATAGACTGGCTATTGACGCGAAATTTGCCTTGAATTAAGAAAAGCTATCAAGCTAGAGAGATAATAAAATGATTTTTGCTTATATTTCAAATTGTTAAATATCTCTTAAACCGAGTTCAAGTTAGTTAATACAAGCTACTTTAGTTGGTTGGGTAAGTAACTTAACTGATATTATTCAGCGCTGTAGCTAACTTTAACGATAGCTGCTGTAGTGCTAGCTTCTGGCTGCTGTTTTTTTGCCAATTGAATGTTTAATGGTAAGCTATTCATTGTTATAGCTGATTTTGAAAGCGTAATTGTTTCTTGCAGCTGTAAACTAATGCTTGCTTGTAGATCTTTATGATTAATTGGCTGTGCTTTCACTACTTCAATAGTGTGAGCGTTTGCTGCATTTGCGAGTATAAATGTGCTGGCTAAAGCAGCTAAAAGAGTATTTAATTTTTTCATGTTTGTCACCTGTATATATTGCGTTTACTATCCATATAGATGCTTTGGGACTTGACTCTCGCGATGTTAACTCTGGTTGGGAGTGGAATTAACAACTTGCTACATATAAACATTAAGAAAGATGATGTCCTTCATCTATGGTCGCTATAATACGTTAATGCTGGCTTTGTTAAAAATGACAATTTATAATGTCATCCATTAGAAAAACTAATGTCACGGTGGTTTTTGTTAACAACTTGTAAAGGCTGTTAATTGAACACAGTGAACATTTTTTAAATAAGGAATTTTTTTGGCTGCTAGGCTCCCACCACTTAACGCTTTAAAGGCTTTTGAAGCATCTGCAAGGCAACTTAGTTTTACTAAGGCTGCGGAAGAATTGTTCGTTACTCAAGCAGCCATTAGTCATCAAATTAAATCGTTAGAAGAGCATTTAGGGTTAAAGCTTTTTATGCGAAAAAATAGATCGCTTTTGCTGACAGAAGAGGGGCAATCGTATTTTTTAGATATTAAAGATATATTTACTTCACTACATGAAGCAACAGAAAAACTATTAGCTCGAGGGGCCAAAGGAGCTATTACGGTAAGTTTACAGCCAAGTTTTGCTATTCAGTGGTTAGTGCCGCGTTTAACGAGTTTTAATGTACAACACCCTGAGATTGATGTGCGAATAAAAGCGGTTGATCAAGCTGACAACTCATTAACCGAAGATGTGGATGTTGCTATATACCATGGACGAGGTCGCTGGCCTGATGTATATGCAGAACAGCTGCATACCGAATACTTAGTGCCAGTTTGTTCTCCCTTATTGCTTTCAGGAAAAAAGCCGATTAATACCATGCACGATTTAGCTAACCATACCTTGTTGCACGACACCTCAAGGCGAGATTGGAAGCGCTGGTTTAAAGAAGCTAATGTCAAAGGCATTAATGTTAATCACGGACCTATTTTTAGTCACTCTGCTATGGTGGTTCAAGCAGCGGTACATGGTCAAGGTGTTGCTTTGGCTCAAAGTGTTTTAGCTAAACCCGAACTTGATGCTGGTCGATTAGTGAATTTATTCGATCACCGCTTAATCAGTAAAAATGCTTTTTATATTGTCTGTCGCGAGCATCAAATGGATGTTGGAAAAATTTCAGCATTTAGAGAGTGGATGCTTGCCACCGTTGCTCAGGAGGAAGAATAGATGGAAGAAATGGTATCAACCATTTTCCAACCGGCTAAAAATGCCAAGGCAACCATAATTTTTTCTCATGGTGCTGGAGCGGACAAACAGAGTGAATTTATTGGCAATGTGTCACAGCAGCTTGTTCAACATCAAATTAATGTGCTTCGTTTTAATTTTCCTTATATGGATAAACGAGCGCAAGATGGCAAGCGTAGACCGCCCGACAGAATGCCTAAACTGCTGGATTGCTTAAACAGTGTTATTACTCGTTATTGTGCTGAAGGCAATACTAGCGTACCTCTATTTTTAATGGGAAAGTCGATGGGGGGGCGTGTGGCGGCCACTTACGCTAAAACAGAGTCTGGTAAAATTTCAGGTGTTATTTGCTTAGGCTATCCATTTCATCCACAAAAAAAGCCTGAAAAATTACGGCTTGAACCATTACAAGATATTGTTAAGCCTGTGCTAGTTGTTCAAGGGGATAGAGATGCACTAGGGAATAAAACTGAAATAGAAAATTATTCGTTATCAAGGTATTGCCAGCTTAATTTTTTAGCTGATGGCGACCATGACTTAAAGCCTCGAGTAAAATCTGGCTATACTCATCAGCAACACATACACTCAGCGGTAGAGTTAATAAATAGGTTCATTGATGAATATCGCTAATATTAGTCGTTTTTTGTGCATTTTTG
This sequence comes from Thalassotalea sp., assembly GCA_049613795.1. Classification (GTDB taxonomy): domain Bacteria; phylum Pseudomonadota; class Gammaproteobacteria; order Enterobacterales; family Alteromonadaceae; genus Thalassotalea_B. Next base: position 15,174 of record JBMZCX010000033.1, read on the forward strand.
TTGGTATCAGCGGCTGTTTTTCAGTATTATTCGGCGCTTGGTTATCGCATGCCGCTCAGCATTTAATTGCAGCGCAGGCACATCGGTTAGAAGTTGCACATCAATATCAAATGCTACATACCTTAGCGTTGTTGGCTGTAGTTGTGTGGTATCGGCAAGAAAACAACAAATTATTGTTATTTTCTGCTTTGTCTTTTGTTGCAGGTATCGTATTTTTTTGCGGTAGTTTGTATGTAAAAAGTTTCTTTTCAATAAGCTTAATAGGTAATTTGGCGCCAGTAGGTGGCATTTTATTAGCTTTTGCATGGTTGCTATTAATATTTGTAGGTAAGAGTAAGCTATGACAGCTATTATTTTATATTGTCGCCCAGGATTTGAAAAAGAGTGCGGGGCTGAAATTCAAGAAAAAGCGGCATGGAGTGAAGTTTATGGCTATCTTGAACTGACTAAAAATCAGGGGATTGTTTATTTTCACTTGAACAATCCTGAAGATGGGGAAGTCGTCATGCAGCGGATACCATTAAAGCGCTTGATTTTCACCCGTCAGTGGTTTGTCACATTAACTGAAAAAATTAGCCTACCTGACTATAACCGTGTTGAAGCTATTGTAGATTCAATGAATAAAGATTGGCAATACGCTGATCTACGTATGGAAACACCTGATACTAATGACGGAAAGTCATTATCAAAATTTTGTCGAAAACTTGCAGTTCCCTTACGCCAAGCATTAAGAAAAGAAAAAATATTAACAGAAAAGCATGATAATGAAGGTGCAGTGCTACATGCGTTATTTTTTAGTGGTTCAGAGGTTATTTTAGGGTTTTCATTAGGTACGAATACATCTCCTCATGTGATGGGGATCCCGCGTCTTAAATTTCCGAGCCAAGCGCCTAGTCGCTCAACATTAAAGTTAGATGAAGCTTTCTTATACTTTATTCCTAAAGCAGAATGGGAAACGCGGCTAACTTCAGGTTTAAATGCGGTCGACCTTGGTGCAGCACCAGGAGGGTGGACTTATCAATTAGTGCGTCGAGGTATGATGGTAACGTCAATTGATAATGGTCCAATGGCAGAATCATTAATGGACACAGGACAAGTAAAGCATCGTATGATTGATGGTTTTAAATATATTCCGCAAAAGCAAAATGTTTATTGGCTGGTGTGTGACATGATTGAAAAGCCCCAGCGAGTCGCAAAGTTAATGGCTCAATGGTTATTACATGGTTATTGTAAAGAAGCGATGTTTAATCTTAAATTACCTATGAAAGGGCGCTATGCTGAAGTGGTAAAAGATTTAGAAATACTAAAAGATGCTTTTGCAGAGCAAAACGTTAAATATGAACTTTATGCGAAGCATTTATATTATGATCGTGAAGAAGTAACCGTTCATGCAAGGTTACTTTCTCCAGTGCCGCTGTATTAAGGCTCTAGAATCCTAGAATCTAGAATGCTAGGCCCTAGAATCCTAGGAACTAGACCCTAGGATAAATAATAAGCTTATAAGCGCTCTAATAAAGCGTCGGTAAAGTCAGTGGTACCATGTGTACCACCTAAATCGCGAGTTGTTCTGTCGCCTGTTTCAATGACTTGGGTAATTGCTTTACGAATGTTATCTGCCTTGTCACCCATTTCTAAATATTCAAGCATTTGAATCGCTGCTAAAATAACTGACGTAGGGTTAGCTAAATTTTTGCCAGCAATATCAGGCGCACTACCATGTACGGCTTCAAAAATTGCACAACCCTGACCAATATTAGCGCCAGGAGCCATACCTAAACCGCCTACTAAACCTGCACATAAGTCAGATAAAATGTCACCAAATAAGTTAGTGGTTACAATTACGTCAAATTGCTCAGGATTCATGACTAATTGCATACAACAATTATCAACAATCATCTCAGTTGATTCAATATCAGGATAACGCTCGGCTACTTCGCGTGCTACTTTTAAAAATAAACCCGAGGTTGATTTTAAAATATTCGCTTTGTGAACTGCCGTTACTTTTTTACGGCCTTCTTTTCGTGCGGTTTCGTAGGCAAAAGTAACAATGCGCTCGGCACCTTCACGCGTAATTAAGCTCATTGCTTCAGCTTGAGAACCGTCTTCAGAAACTGTTTGTCCTAAACCTGAATACATGCCTTCAGTGTTTTCACGAATAGTAATAATGTCAATATTATCGTAACGCGCTTTTGTACCTTTAAATGAAAGCACAGGGCGTACGTTTGCATATAGTTGAAATTGCTTACGCAGGGTAACGTTAATTGAAGTAAAACCTTCTCCAACGGGGGTTGTTAATGGGCCTTTGAGTGTGATTTTATTTTTTTGAATTAATGCTAATGTTTCTTCTGGTACAAGTTCACCGTGCTTTTCTAAAGCAACAAGGCCAGCATCGGCATACTCATAGTCAAAATCACAACCCGCTTTGTCGAGCACTTTAATGGTGGCGTCGATAATGTCTGGACCAATACCGTCGCCAGGGATCACTGTAATTGTTTGTTTAGCCATTGCTTATACCTTTAAATTGTAAAAATAAGATCAAACTCGACTGAATATGACCTTAAGAGATTCTTTATCTGTAATTATACCTAATATAAATAGCGGTGATAACTTTATAACGAAGTTTTATGTTTTATAAGGGGTTTTTCAATGCGACATTAGTCGATAACGGCTAATTTTTTGCTGATATTGAGCAATTAATTGATCTAGGCCTTTATATTGACTGGCAATCGCATACTCTTTGAGTATGCCGTTAACAAAAAATAAATAAGTGCATTCGTCTTGGGTAGTATAGCCGTCTGATTTCATATGTTGAGTACGATAAAAAACAACTTGAAAGTACAATGGACCGTCGTATTTTTCTTCACTTATATCAGGTTTGCCTAGTTTTGACATTGCTTGCTCAAAGTCAAAACGATCAATTTTTAGTTGATTAATAAATTGGCGGTTAAATTCTTCTCGATCTTCCCATTTCATACTCGATGGGTTGTCATCATAAAAATTCACTACTAAGAGCACAAGCAAGCAATAGCTAGCTAAAATGATAAACGCTTTGAAGAAAAATTTTTGAATCATTTTATTCCTATTAACACTTGGCAATAACGTGAGAATACACAAATAAAGGTTATAGCATAGATAGAATAGCCACTATAGTTAAATGCGATAAGTTGGTGGTTATTAAAGACAAATACACTTTAATTTATTCGATGATATTTTCATCAACAGGTAGGCGAATGTCTTTCAGATTAAAGCCAAGTGGGATGTCGAGCTTTAGAGTTAACAATGATTTGCTTAATTGGATTTGTGCTTGATGCTCTATAAGCTTATCTCTTAAGCTTGCTTTTAAGTCAGTTGCATGCAATAGGGCACTTAAAGAACCATATTGATTTAATAAATTTGCGGCAGTAATTTGTCCAATACCCGCTACCCCTGGGATCTTATTAGTATTGTCACCCGTAAGGGTCCATAAATCGAGTAGTTGTTCAGGCTTTACATTAAACTTTTCTTTTACATAATGATGATCAAGAAAACGGCGGTTAAAGTGATCATAAACGCTAATATTTTGATTGAGCAATGATAAAAAACATTTGTCGGTAGAAATAATAGTGACTTTTTGCCCTTTTAAAGCAACCTTTATTGCCAATGTTGCTATAAGATCATCAGCTTCGTCATTATCTGAACTAATTGAGTCGACGTGATTGTCCATAAATATATCTTGAATAGCATTTAACTTCAGGGCTAAATGTTCAGGCATTTTCTTTCTGCCTTTTTTATAGTCAGGGTACAATTGATAACGCCAGCAAGGACTTTCACTATCAAACAAGGCTAATGCATGTGTTGGCTTTTGGCTTTCAAGTATCTTTAAAAGTGACTTTTCACAGGCTTGTATTGTATTAAATAACACTTGTTTTTTTGTATTGTCTGCTAGTTCACTATTATGTAAAAACGGGCGCTCTTGTACCGCGTATATTCTACGAATAATATTTAATGCGTCGATCAATACTAAATGTGCAGGCATTTATTACTCAGTACGTACTTGATAGCATGGTACGTAGGTACTGCCGGGAAGTTTCATTCGTTGCTGACTAACAAATGACTTAAGCAATGTATCCATTAATGTCATTATTTTAATATCGCCAGTGATATTAAAGGCACCGTGCTCACGTATCGCTTTAATGCCTTCAGACTTTACATTACCTGCTACAATACCAGAAAAAATTCGACGTAAATTGGCTGCCAGTGTTGCAGTGTCTAACGAATAGCTAATCTCAGTATTCGCCATGTTTTCATGATTAGGTTCAAAAGGGTGCTGAAAGTTAGGCTCAATTACTAATGACCAATTGAAGTGGTAAGCATCCCCCATTTGCTTGCGGTAGCTTAAAACTTCCTCTAGACCTTTTGACATAGTTTGTGCGACAAGCTCTGCATCATCTACAATAATTTGATAAAGATTTTGTGCTTTTTCACCTAATGTTTCGCCAATAAAAGTGTCAATTTGTGCAAAATATTCAGCGCTTTCCGCAGGACCTGTTAAAATGATAGGCAGCTTTTGGGCTTGGTTTTTAGGGTGCAACATTATTCCTAAAATATACAACAGCTCTTCAGCAGTACCTGCACCTCCAGGGAATATTATTATGCCATGAGAAATGCGAACAAATGCCTCTAATCGTTTTTCAATGTCAGGCATAATAACAAGTTCGTTAACAATGGGGTTGGGCGGTTCAGCGGCAATAATACTTGGTTCAGTAAGGCCAATATATCTGCCATTGATTATACGTTGCTTAGCATGCCCTATAGTTGCGCCTTTCATTGGTCCTTTCATTGCACCAGGACCACAGCCTGTACATATATTGAAGCTACGTAAACCAAGTTGATAACCGACTTCTTTAGTGTATTGATATTCGTGTTCTTGAATAGAGTGTCCACCCCAACAAGTGACTAAATTAGGTTCACTTTCAGGCATTATTACGCCGGCATTACGTAATATATCAAAAGTATTATGCGTAATATTGGCTGAAGAATGGTCATTACTATAACGATTATTAGTGAATAAAATATCTCGCAAAACAGCTGAAAGGTGCTCCTGAATGCCTCTTATTATTTTGCCATCAACAAATGCATGAGTTGGAGGGTTCTCTAATGCTATTTTTACTCCTCGCTCACGGCGAAGTACTTGAATATGAAAGTCTTTAAATTGCTGATAAATAACTTCAGCATCGTCGGTATGGCTGCCTGAATTTAGTACCGCTAATGAGCAGTTTCGATAAAGTTGATAAAGTTGACTAGTTGCTGACTGTTGTAATTGTTGAACCTCGACGGGAGACAATAAATTCATATTGCCAACTGGGTTTAGTTGGATATTCATAGGAAATTCCTTTTACAACGAAGGCTGTTAAGCGTATATAACTTGGTTTTTACCATTTTCTTTCGCTTGGTAAAGTGCAACATCGGCTCGCTCGAAAGCAATATGAACATTATCGGCACTGGTAATGTGAGTCGCACCGATAGACATTGTCATGCTGACTTTGTCATTTTTAAACTTAAACGGCAATCTTGCTACCTTTAAGCGTATGTTATTGAGTTTTTTAATGAGCTCTTCTTGATTAATATTTGAAAAAATCATTACAAACTCTTCACCGCCATAGCGTCCCACAAATTCTTTTTTAGTCACGGATTTAGTTAAGGTACTAGCAATAACTTGTAATGTTTTATCGCCAGCAGTGTGACCGTATGTGTCGTTAATTCGTTTAAAGTTGTCTAAATCAAGCACTACAATTGCAAGCTCAAATGGGGCATTGTGAAAACGCACCATTTGTTGGGCAAAGTAATCGTCAAAAGCGGCTCTATTGCCGAGTTTTGTAAGGGCATCTTGGTAGCTTCTTGCTTGCTGTTCTTGAATAAGCTTTTCGAAAGACTTACCTTGAATTTCAAGCTGGCTGACTTTCTCTTGCATTTTGCTTAAATTAGCGCTCATTTCTTTAAATTGAGCTATTTCAAAAGTGGTTTTCTCTTCAAAGGACGCCGCGATATTTTTAAGCTTTTCATTAATATCTATTTTCATATCAACTAATGAGTTTGCACTGTTTAAACCTGCCGCCATTTCGGTAATGTTTTTCTTTAATTTTTGGTTCAGTATATTGTGTTTTGTTTTTGCTTCGTCTGTTGATGCGACGGTTGTTTGAACTGCGTTCTGTACCGAAGATAGCGTGGTACTTAATGTTGATAAAAAAGCCTTTGCCGTATTGCGCTCTTGAATTAAATCTTTATTGATAATATCAATTACTTCAAGAAAACTATCTAACAGGTGTTGATGAGAAATACTGGAAGATAGCTCAGTTCTTATTTTATTTATGCGTAATTTATAAGGCGTTGAGACGTTTAATTTAGTTAAAAACAATGAAAATCGTTCAATAACATCGTGATCAACTTGTTTGGTTTTTACTGCCGCTTCAGGTGTTACTCCTTGAGTAGCATTGTTGATCATTTTTTCTTTTGCTTTTAAAACAGCTTGATAATACTCAAGTAATGTACTCAGTGGTGAAATGTAGAGTAATACTGAATTTTTTCTCTCTTTTGTTTCATCAATTAATCCGCGTAACTCTCGTCTAAGTGAGGGGGGTAAGTTTTTTAATTGCTGTAAAACAAGGCCTGCATGATGAAATTTTTCATGTAGTTGATCAATATTTTTATCATTATTAGTGGAATGCTTTTGTAATAGTTGAGAAATGTCTTTAAACATATTTTCAACTTCTTGCCAAGAAAGTGACTTTTCCAGCGTTTTTCTTAATTTTGCAAGCTTATTGTCTAATACAACGTCGATACCTTTTGCTGTTTGAGAAAGCTTAGTAATGAATTGAATAAAAGCGGACGATTGCACTTCAAGCGAGCTTTGAAGCTCAAGACGAGCATTTACCGCAGCATCTAACTTCTTTTTGAGTTTAACAACTTCTTGGTTAGTTGTATTTTGCAGGCTCATTGAAGCTCATTTCCTTAGAATTTATATTAATGTTACCTACTCTTATTTAAATAAAGAGGTAACAAGGTGAACATCTAATAATAGTATACCTAAGATCAAAAAAAGTCAGTATTTAGGTTATAAAAATATCTGTAACAGATTATTTTTAATCAATATTACAGCAACATTATTTTTATTGTCTTAATGTTCTTAAATTTGGCGCATTGTTGATGCCCGTTGAACGATAAGGGTTGATATCTAGCCCGCCACGTCGAGTATAGCGTGCGAATACGGTGAGTGAGCTGGGTTGACAAATTTTCATTATATCCATAAAAATTCGTTCTACGCATTGCTCATGAAATTCATTATGTTGACGAAACGAAATTAAGTATTTTAATAAAGCTTCATGACAAATTGCACGCCCTTGGTAATCAATATAAATTGATGCCCAATCAGGTTGGTTGGTAATCAAGCAATTAGATTTAAGCAAGTGGCTCACTAGCTTTTCTGAGGTTAACTGTTTAGATGGAGACAATTCAAGAAAATCAGGCGTTAGTTGATAACTATCTATTTCAATATCTTGTTCGTCAATACAGTCATAACTGTTATGGTTAAAGTGTAGTGCAGGGCATTGTTCTACATGAAATAGTGTGACTTTTACTTGGTTATTTACAATACGAGCTAAGTCAGTACTAAGTGTGTTTTCAACATCTTGCCAGTGATTAAATCGGCTTTGGTTAAAGCTATTTAAATATAATTTAAATGACTTTGACTCTACAATATTAATATTAGTGCATGGGAATCTAAATTCAGCTAAAGCAACGACTGGTTTTCCTTTCGAATTTAACCAAGATAATTCGTATCCATACCAAACATCTTCGCCATTAAATGGTAAGCTATCAGCAGTTAATGAGAGTTGATCTCTGTTTAAGCTACGAGGTACTGCTTGTAAAAGGCTAGGATCATAATGTTGACTGTAGCTTGTTGATTTACCTAACGCTAATTTACTTAATATGGAATTGTTACTGTATTGACTCATGATAGTAATTAATTGAATATTTGTTTACATTTTACTGTATTTACCTTGGAGAAGATATTGTTAAACCCTAGTTTATCCTCGTCTATTCGTTTATTTAGCCAACAATATGTTGAAGCCTTTAAACAACAATTTAACCATTCTCCTTTAGTAGAAGTTGATGAAAACTGGCCTTCACCCTGTATTATTCAGCCGTTTGATGAGCAGCTCAATGAGTGGCAACCACAAGATATTGAGCAGGAGTTAACGTTTAACAATGTTGAACAGGCCTTAGCAATTGAATTACATCCAGACATTCGACAATACTTCACTACCATTTTTAGCGAGAATATAGCTGCTACCTGTGAGCATGGCGAACTTTCATTATTATTTGCTTGGAGTGAAGGGGATTTTTCAAGGCTTCAAGAAAATATTATTGGTCATATCTTAATGAAACAAAAACTTAAGCAAAATTTGACTGTATTTTTTGCCCTTACAGATGACGAAAATTTTATCTTATCTATTAATAATAGTGATGGTACTGTTTGGGTCGAGCGTATAGGTTGTGAGCCACATAAAAAGCTAGCTAACTCTCTACACGAATTTTTTCAATGCTTAACCCCGTTTATTTTTATTGAAGAATAGCCACTTAGTTATTAATTTTTAAATTCGCTATTTCTTTTTTTAGCTGCTCTATTTCTTGATAAAGTGGCGCAATAGCCTTTTCTATTTGTTGAGAAATATCGTTTGCGATGACTTCTTTTTTTGTCGATGTTGTAGTGTTATTTGATTTAAATTCAACATGTTCAGGCTGATGTTGCCAATTTTTAAGTACGTTTATTAGCTGTGCTAATGGTACTGGCTGGCTTAACTTGGTTTTAACCAGTGCAACAGTGGGTTTTTTACCTGAGTTGGCTAAACGGTTAGCCACGATTAAAATTTCTTCAGAAATAGTCATATTAATAAAATTTCAGTGTGTAATGCACTACATTTTAGCGAAACAACCAATGAAAGTCTGCATTATATTTATCCTAGTTTTAGCTAACTCTTTTATATTCAATAGATTAGAAGTTTTGGCTTATAGATTGCTCTGCTATGCTCACATCTATTAAGTTTATTTAGGAATAATAATGAAAAAATCATTGCTTGCATTAACGTTGATCGCACCACTTACTTTATCACTAACAGGCTGTGTTATTGCGGTTGATAGCGATGGCCGTAATATCAGCGCTAATTTTGATGATAGAGAATATGAAAACCGTAAAATAATTGCAAAACTTCCACTACAGTCAACCATGGTTGATGTACAAAGTCGTTTAGAAATTGCTGACTTTACCGAGTCATTCGTTCAAGACGGTAAAACGATTAATGTACTTTACTACCGTACGCATCGTGTACATAAAGATGGATTAACCACGAAAGATGAATGTACCTATTTACAGTTTATTGATGGCGCTTTAGTTGACACCGGGAATGGGGCTGAATATAGCCGTAAGACAAAGTCTTAATTTTTGTTTTGAATAAGAATGTAATGCTCAATATTTGATCTTATTTTAATTAACCTGCTATGGTAGAGAAAAATAACAATAAGATAACGTGAGGATTTCTATGAATGCAGAAGTAAAACAAGAATGTAGTGTTGATATAAGAGCAGCTTACCTTGTGGCTGAAGATTTAAAGCTTGCGGCTTCGCTATTATATCAAGCCTATCATGATGATCCTGTATTTTTAGAAATATTTGACGGCGAAAATGTTGATTACGAACAGCGTTTACGTACTTCTATTCGAGAAGAACTCGGAGCCTTTTGGCATGCAAAGCAGCCTATTGTTGGTCTCTATTTAGGTGAAACGATGGTTGGTGTTGCTTGCCTCAATAAGTCTGATGAAGGTGTCAGCTCTGGCCGTTTTTGGCATTGGCGTTTAAAAATGTTGCTAGGTGCTGGCTACTTTAGTACAAAACAAATGATAGAAAAAGAAGACATTGTGCTTTCGTCTGTGCCAATGAAAAAATTTCATATGTTGTCTTTTATCGCTATTCACCCTCTGCATCAACACCATGGTTTTGGTCATTATTTAATGGCTGCGGTTAATACCCTGCTGGAAGAACACCCAGACAGTGAAGGTGTAGCGGTTTATGCAACAACAGAAAAGTACCGAGAATTTTTTGCTGATGTTGATTATCAATTAGTAAAAGAAGTAAGTGTTGGTAATGTTTCAGGATCGCTAATGGTTCATTATCGAGAATAGCTTTTATGATAGTAGCGGTAAAAACATTAATGTTATACCGCTGCTATTTTTCTAACATTTTACTTTTGAGTAATAGGTAAATAGATATCTGTGATCATTTCATCTTCAGAAACGTCAGGTCCAAATTTTATCCTTTCTAAAAATAGTGGAAAATCCCTTAATTCATGATTACTTTCTACTAACCACGTATTAACTAAATACTGAATAGCTGAAGGTAATTGACTGTCACCGCCTATTAGTCTAATCGTTGCACACAATCCTTCTGAAATAGAAAAAGGCTGTAATTCACTGTGAGATAAATTGGTCATATTATTTAATGAAGTGCAGAGGCCGAATTTATACAAGTGAGCAGGTGTAGTGCTAGGATCATGAAAAAGTATATTAAATGTACGGCTATTCTGGGGTGATAGGCCTAATGCCTTTCGATGAGTAATAAACTGCTGAATACTTTGGGGTAGCAAACTTGGACTACCTTGGTGAATTAAGGCTATGGTTGCTATTTCTTCAATTTCCACGCATTTTACTTCAAATAGCATTTCATCTTTATTCATAGTTTTTATTCTTTTTATCGTTAATTAAGCATTGTAGCAATATTATTTATGATAATTAATATTAATTGGTGTTTCCTCTTTTTTAACATCTAGGAGTATTCTTCATAAAAATGTAAGACATGTCGCACAAGGTTGTGCGATATAGCAACTTATAAAGTAGCTAAATTATAAGTTTAAGTTTTATCTTGTTGTAATTTAAGGTTTTAATTTTTAATAACTGGCAGCTAAAGTATTTTTATAAATATATTTTTATTTTACATATTTGCTACAAATATCCTTCGCGTAGAATAGCACTCGTTAAGGAAACGAAGTCAAGATGACTTTATGATATGGATATTACAAGGAACACTTTAGGATAAAGTGGAAATAATGGAATTTGCTAGGAGCAGCAGCGGATGCACTTTTCAAGGAAGAATTATCAGGATGATATAAGGACACTAGAAGTTCATGGAGAGCTTTAACAGGGATCAGTTTAAGGACAACGTAGGATACGTTTAGGATATACTAAGGATAGTTTTTTAGGGATAAAACGGGAACACCATTATGCAGGATGCATATAAGCTAGTTAAAGAAGTGCGGCTCATAGAGCCGCATTTTTTATGCCTATAACTTCATGAATACGGTAATAGCAATCTCACTAACTATGTGATCATTTCTACTGGTTAAAACAACCAACTACGGTGTTATTTATTTAATAATTAGAACAACTAGTTATTAAAATAAATGCCTTGTATTTGGCTATTTTTCCTGCGTATAAAGTAGATCACCTAATTAATAAAACTGGTATAAAAGAGTCTCTTATTAATCAATTTTTATTAGTTATTAAGCGTTGTCATTTGTAAGACATTAACACTAATATTGTCAGCTATCGTTTATTATTATGTCAGCCCGATTGCTCTTACTTCAATAAAGTACTAGTAAATCAATGGCTTGCTATGTTTTATTGCTTTTTTTATGTTCTGGGAAAATAGATAGTTATGTAAAGTGGTGGTGTCAAAACGAATACAGCCTACAATTAATATTGTCAGGAAGGCATGAATATTAAGGATAGCGGGATAACTTACATTTATGGATAGAGTGTAATGGTTATGCTCAAAAGGATAATTAACAAGGAATAAAGGGATGCAGGAAGCAGCTAAAGTAATAATGTTAAGGAATGCAGGATGCAGACAGAGTATTTAACTGTTTTTGGTTAAATATAAAATATGGATACTGTTACTTTATATGTTTAAGGATAAGGCTTACGGAAAAGAGCAGGACAGCATTGAGTAGGTGAAGGGATCACCCGTAGTAAGAAAAAGCGACTTTTAGTCGCTTTTTTGCTTTTTAAGGTTCTTAAAATTAAATACGGTATGGAGGAAGATAAATGTCTTTTAGCTTATAGCCTTCTAGTGTAACAATTCCTTGATACTGTGACATACCGTCGCCACTAAATTCAAATTCAAACTTTGTTAGCCAATGTAAGCCTGCCTGCTTAGTAAAGTTAAGTCGATTAGCAATGCGGGCAATGGCAATAAACTGTAAATTTTCATTATCACAATATTTTTTTGCATGGTAGCGAGCACATTCAGCGACTTTACGTAAGTAAATAAAGTACCAAAAAATTAAGCAAAAAATCAGTAAAAAATAAATATTTTCCATATTAAGTTGAGCTAAATAAGCTTCCTATTGCGTGGGCTAATGCGTCGCTTCTTTTTTCGTCTCGCATACAAGAAAATATGACCATGCGCAAAGAAGGTAGAGTAACAAGATCTTTAAAAATAGCATCAAATAATGCTGGGTTGTTATGATTAACTAAATGTTCTAAAAAGTTCATCATCTGAGGTTGCTGCGTTAACGCTTGCCAATTTCGTCCTGAAATAACAATAAAGTGCTCATCTAATAATGTAGGCTGGTTAATAATGTCTTGAACGAGTTGAGTGACTAACGGATGATCGCTTGATGAGGCAAGTGCTCTTAGTAATGCTTGTTGGTTATTAGCATTATCAGTTGCTCTATAAAGGTTAATCACACATTGTATAAGTGCTAACGGTAACTTTACATTTTCAATTGCGCAACATAGCGGGTTAAGTACTTCTATTGGCAAATGCGCTAAGGCGTTTTCTACTATTTCTTGATGCTCATTATGGTCGAGCTTACTGGCAAAGTCGCTTAATCCTTGAACACCAATTTGATGCCAGTTATCCCAGCCTAATTCACCCTTTAAATATTGAACACACGATGAGTAATATTGGCTAGGTGCTTGGTTAAGCGAATGTTTCAATAAGCTATTTAAGCTAGCGAGTTTATATTGAGCTGGGGTAAAATTATAAGGGTTAGCTTTTAATAATTCCTCTTGCTTTTCTGAAGGATCAACGGTCAAGTCAGTACCTAATGCGTCAATTATAATCGCAATAAAGTGATTTCTAGCTCCTTGGTTAAGTAAGCCTCTTTCATCAAGCGGTAATTTTATAAACCAAAAATAAGGTTGCTTAGTGTCTTTTTGCCAAAATGCTAATGCTATATGGGCATGCCCTTGTGATGGAAAAGGATAAGGGAGTTGATTAGCTTCAATTTTACTAAATTGTTCTTTCGATAACTTATCAATTTTACGACCAATATCGTAAACACGGTATTGCGAATTAGAGAGCGCTAAAAGATCTGAAATGGTATCAATGTTGGTCATAGCTAAAATAGTTTTTCCATAATGCGAGCATTATAGGGATAATAGCTGGATTATACCAAGTAGATTATTTTTTTAGTGGTAATTCAAGTGATAAGTGACAACAGATGTCAGTAATATTTAGTGAAAAACCAGCGTTAACGATATTGTACCAAGACGAATATTTAGTAGCGGTTGATAAGCCCGCAGGGTTGTTTGTGCATCGTAGCTTTTTAGATAAAGATGAAATTTACTTTGCTTTACAGTTAGTACGAGATTTGGTTGGGCAATATGTTTATCCATTGCATCGCTTAGACCGACCAACATCAGGTGTTTTATTGTTTGCACTTACAGAAGATGTTGCCCGTTTAATGGGACAAGCTTTTACCGATAAAACTATTCAAAAAACATATTATGCGTTAACGCGTGGGCATTTAGTGGGTAGTGATATTATCGATTATCCATTAAAAGAGAAGCTTGACAAAATTGGTGATAAATTTTCTTCAACAGACAAAGAGCCACAATCTGCTGTAACTCAGTATAAATCAATTAATACCGCTTCTTTAGCGATACCGTTAGGAAAGTACGACAGTGTTAGGTATTCATTAATTAAATTACTACCTGAAACGGGAAGACGCCATCAACTTCGTCGCCATTTAGCGCATTTAAGACATCCTATTATTGGTGACATTAATTACGGCGATAATAAACAAAATCCTTTTTTTATTGGTCATTTTGGCTTTAAGCGCTTAATGCTGATCGCCAAAAAGTTAGAATTTACTCATCCTATTACAAATGCTTTGGTAGTTATTGAAGCTGAATTTGATCAGCAATGGCAGCAGGTTTTTGAAGTATTAGATTGGCAGGTAAATGTGTAGCTTTAGATTTATAAATGATTAACATTAACTAACTGAAATATGGAGAGTCAATCGCCATATTTCAGTATTGAACTATAATGATTTAATGAGGTTTACTCGTCGTCAATTGCACGTAATAAAGCGTTAATACCGACTTTAGCACGTGTTTTAGCATCAACTTTTTTAACAATAATCGCCGCATATAAACTATAACTACCACATTTAGAAGGTAAGTTGCCTGGTACAACGACAGAACCAGCAGGTACACGACCATAATGTGTTTCACCTGTTTCACGGTCGTAAATACGGGTACTTTGGCCAATATAAACACCCATTGAAATAACCGCACCTTCTTCAACCACAACACCTTCCACTATTTCAGAACGTGCGCCGATAAAACAATTATCTTCAATAATGGTAGGTCCAGCTTGTAGAGGCTCTAATACGCCGCCAATACCAACACCACCTGATAAATGTACGTTTTTACCTATTTGTGCACATGAACCAAC